>CAUQNY010000031.1:0-23652 GCA_963519425.1 uncultured Capnocytophaga sp. | reverse complement strand
TTTCAGAGACATCTCGCTTCCCTACCTTGTAGAGACTTAGCCAGCAATCTTACTAAACTTCAGATTAGGCAGCAAGAGCGTAGTTATTCTCGCCATTTAAAATTTTGAAATAGAGATTAACGAGCATTCATTTCACAGCTCGGTATGCTTACTGTTCAATGTCACTTACTGTCAAAACCAGTCGACCCCAAGTATATCATTGAAATTTGTTGGCAAAAGTACATTGTATTTTTCAGTGGTGCAAGTTTTTGCCTATTTTTTTTCGTTGTTGTGAGTAGCTTTGTAGAAAGCAGCACGGCTCAGGGGTTCATAGCTCTCGGCTTCTCCCAGCATCCGTTGTTGGTCGTTAGGTACTTTTCTGAAGCTGTAGTTTGCCAGATTGCCTGTGCGGGTACACACGGCGTGCACCTTGGTTACGTACTCAGCAGTAGCCATTAGGTTGGGCATAGGGCCAAAAGGTTGCCCTTTGTAGTCCATATCAAGCCCTGCCACAATTACACGAATACCGCGGTTGGCTAGGTCGTTGCACACGTGCACGATTTCGTCATCAAAGAACTGTGCTTCGTCTATGCCTACCACATCGCAACCGTCGGCCAGCAAAAGGATGCTAGCAGCAGCTTCTACGGGGGTAGAGGGAATTTCATTAGCGTTGTGCGATACAATGTTTGTGTCGTCGTAGCGCGTGTCGAATGCCGGTTTGAAAATTTCTACTTTCTGTTTGGCAAACTGGGCGCGGCGCAAGCGGCGTATCAGCTCTTCGGTTTTTCCAGAGAACATCGAACCGCAAATCACCTCAATCCACCCCATTTTCTCTGTGTTGTTGATAGTGTTTTCTAAGAACATAGGTTTAAAAAGTGTATAAAACGCCTACACCTAAGATTTGTTTGAATTGAGTGCGGGCACCGTAGTTTTGAGTTTCTCCGTTAGCATCTTTGTAGGAATAGAATTTCACATCGTCGTCGTATTTTAGATGGATACCTATACGAGCTTGTACATAGTTGTTTACTTTTAGGTTTAGGTTGCTTTCCCAATCTACATCTATATTGCCAAAGTTTTTTAGATAGTCGCCATAGAAGCTGAAAGAAGAGTTCAGCAGCATATTGTCCATTAGTTTCTTGTCCCATCGGCCTGAAATAGCAAAACCTAGCTCGGTGTTTACTTTCTTCCCTTTTTTCACTCCGAAAGCTCCTGCTTCCGAGAGTTTTTTGTCTAACACAGCAGTTGTTTTAAGGGTGATAGGCGACAAGAACAGGTTGAAGCTGGTATTGGTAGGGGCGTACTCGGCTCCCAAACCAAAGGTAATATAGGCAGGAGCAAAGAATTTAGAGATGGGTTTTTCGGTATTGGGGTAGTTGTACCCATTGCTGACTTGCGTTAGGAACTGAAAGCGGGCAGTGTAGTACCAAAAAGACAATGAGTTGCCGCGGTAACCTAAAGATGAGATGAGGGAGAGCTTATCGTCGGTTTTGCGCACTTCGCGTCCTTTTTGGGCGTTGATACCGTAGTTGAACTCTAAGTCGTTATCCCAAAAATAGGTACGCTCGGTATAACGACGGCGGAATTTAGCGTTCATAATTCCTGATACTGAGTTTTCGCCCCCTGCACTCCAGTTAGAAAAGGCGACTTCGCTCATATTCAGGGTTACTTGGTTGAACTTAAACCATTTTTCTTGGGCTTTTTTGAAGCGGTTAAAAGTGTACTTCAGTGCATCGGGATCTTCCAAAACCTTAATGGTATCGGTTTTTACATTTTTAGTGTAGGTTTTGGCTTTGCGCACTTGTCCCCACGAAGTTAAAGAGACAAAACAGAGCAGGAAAATCAGTTTCTTCATTATAAAATAAGGTCTTATCAATTCGGGCGGCAAAGGTAGTAATAATTGGTTAATTAGCCAATTAGTTATTCGCGAATTAGGAAAAACCTACAAAATTAACAGAAGAAGTGCCTTTGTTTTTCATTGAAAAACAGGTTGTTAAATTTGTTTTGAGGAGAAAGATTGTTTTAAGATGCCTTGAGCAGTATTCTTAAGGAGAGAGTTCTTCTTTTTTATGACTTATTTTACAAATTGTTTAACTGACTTATATTCAGGAACTCTTTTCTCAAGGTTTCGCTTTTGCCGTGAGGAATAAATTGGTCGGGTAGGTAGATGCTCAGCAAGGGGGTGGTGTAGCGGTGTAGTGCTGCAAATTCAGATACGGCACTGCCCAAACCGCCTATGCTGCCTTCTTCTACGGCTATCACTTGCTTGTAGTTGCTAAAAAGGTGGTGTAGCATCTCTTCGTCTATAGGTTTGAGAAAGCGGGCGTCGTAGTGGGCAAAACGCTCAGGTTGGGGGGTGTGAGCTATTTCGGTGGCTACCTCTTGGGCAATCGCTCCTATGCTCAGCACGGCTATTTCGGTACCTTCTTTTAGCTGTTCTCCTTTCCCTATAGCCACAGCTTCTAGAGGGAGTTGCCAATCGGTGTCGGGGGTGTAGCCTCTTGGATAACGGATGGCAATGGGGTGAGGTAAAGGCTGCTGGGCTGTGTATAAAAGGTTTCTAAGTGCTGCGGCATTGCGTGGGGCGGCTATCAGGAGGTTGGGGATAGGGCGCAAAAACGCCATATCGAACACTCCGTGGTGGGTGGCTCCATCTTCGCCTACTATACCTGCGCGATCTATACAGAAAACTACGGGTAGGTTTTGTAGGGCTACATCGTGAATCAGTTGGTCGTAAGCGCGTTGTAAGAAGGTGGAGTAGATTACACAATAGGGGAGGTAGCCGCGGGTAGCCAAGCCTGCTGCTAAGGTTACGGCGTGCTGTTCCGCAATCCCCACATCGATTACACGCTCTGGAAAAGTTTTTTGTAACGAACTGAGCCCGCTGCCACTGCACATAGCAGGGCTGATAGCTACTATCTTGGGGTTGAGACTCATTAGTTCAGAGAGTGTCTGTCCTACTACCTCTTGAAATTTAGGGAGAGAGCTTGGCGAAGCTGGCAGGGGGTGGCCTGTGAGCTTATCGAATATTGCAGGAGAATGAAAGGTAGTTTGTTCCTTTTCGGCTTGGGCAAATCCCTTTCCTTTGGTAGTGAGCACGTGCAGTAGGCGCACTCCGCGCAGTTGTTTTTGGGCTTCTAGGGCATTGATGAGTTCGGGCAGGTTGTGCCCGTCTACAACTCCTTGGTAGCTGATGTGCAAATTGTTAAAGAAAGTATCGTTATAGTGCGCTCGCAGCAGTTGGAAGTAGTCTTTTAGTGCCCCTGTGGTGGGGTCGATGCCCATAGTGTTGTCGTTCAGGATAATCAGCATATTTGCCTGTGTGCTGCCTGCGTGGTTTAGGGCTTCGAAAGCCATTCCACTGCCTATCGAGGCATCGCCTATAACAGCAATGTGGTGCCGGGAAGTGTTGCCTTCTAAGGCAGAGGCGATAGCCATTCCTAAAACAGCAGAAATAGAGGTCGAGGAGTGTCCTGTTCCGAAAGCGTCGTAAACGCTTTCCTCTCTTTTAGGAAAGCCGCTCAGTCCGTTGCGTTCGCGCAACTGAGCAAAGTCAGTATCTCGGCCTGTCAATATTTTGTGGGCGTAGCATTGGTGCCCTACATCCCATACTAAGACATCGTCAGGGGTGTTGAACACGTAATGCAAGGCAATAGTGAGTTCTACTACTCCAAGGCTGGCTCCTAAGTGCCCTCCGCGAGTAGCAACTACCTCTATAATTCGCTCTCTGAGCTCTTGAGCCAACGTAGGAAGCGAAGCTATGTCTTTAAGATTTGTCAATTTGTTAATTTGCTAAAAGGCAAATTTGTTAGCTTACTTTTTACCTCTGTTTACCAATTTTACCACTAGCATTATCAGGGCTCCCATTGCTACAAAAGCTACTAACGAGAAATACCAATACTGAATGAAGAACTGTTTGAGTACTACCGCAAATACTACTGCAAAGAGAATGATAGTAGCTACTTCGTTTAGCATACGTAGTTGGACTGAACTCAGCCACCTTTGCCCTGCTTGTAGGCGTTTCATCATTCGCCAAGAATAGTAGTGGTAGATGTATAGGAAGACAATAAATAGCAGTTTTACGTGCATCCAGCCTTGTTTTAGGAAGATAAATTGCTCCCAGAGCATATAGATGCCCGTTATGGTCATCAGTACTAAGGCCGGCACTGTGATGATGTTCCAAAGGCGTTCTTCCATAAAGCTCATTTGTTTGTGGAGGATACTCCGTTCGGGGTCGTGTTTCTCTAACGCTTCCGTGTGGTAAATGAACAGTCGCACCATATAGAAGAGCCCTGCAAAGTAGCTCACTACGAAGATGATATGTATACTTTTTGCGATTAGATAGTCCATAGTTCTAGGTTTTATCTTTCTTCTTTTACTAACTCGTCAATCCAAGTGCTCAGGGCTTTCGCCCAAAGCGGACTGTCGTTTAGGCAAGGAATGACTTTGAAAACTTCGCCGCCATTTTCTTTAAAAGTTTTTCCACCTTCTATTTCTATTTCTTCCAAAGTCTCTACACAGTCCGCAACAAAGGCGGGAGTCAGTACGGCCAAGCGTTTTACGCCTTGTTGCGCCAATTCGGCAAGCCTATCGGTAGTGAAAGGTTGTAGCCATTTGTCATACCCTAAGCGCGATTGAAAAGATAGGGAGTAGAAGTTTTCTTTCAGTCCCATATATTCGGCCAGTAGTCGAGTGGTTTCAAAACAATGAGTGCGGTAGCAACGTTGTCCTTCTTCGCTGTGCGGATGGCAGCAGGGCTTTTCTTGCTCGATGTTTTTGTGCGCTGCGGAGGGGGTTGTTTTGTATAGGTGGCGTTCGGGTACTCCGTGGTAGGAGAACAATAGGTGGTCAAAAGTGGTAGCTTCTAACGCTGGACGAACTACTGCGGCCAAGGCCTCAATGTACTCTTGTCGGTCGAAGAAGGCTGGAAACTTAATCAGTCGTGTTTGAGGGAAGTGCTCGCGGAGTAGCTCCTCGGTCAGTACCTCAATAGTTTCGGTAGTAGCCATTGCGTACTGAGGGTAAAGGGGAATCAAGAGAATCTCGTCTACTCCTTGTGCGTGTAGTGCTTCAAGCCCCGAAAGGATGCTTGGATTGCCATAGCGCATAGCCAACTCTACCGGTACTTGTACTTCAGATTGTACTTTCTGTTTGAGTCGTTCGCTGATGACGATCAGCGGCGAGCCTTCTGGCCACCATATTTTCTGGTAGGCTTTACTTGTTTTAGGAGGCCGTATTCGCAAGATAATGCCGCGCACAATCAAGTAGCGAAGCCAGTAGGGGACATCTATCACACGTTTGTCCATCAGAAATTCGCCTAAATACCGCTTAATATCCTTTTTAGAAAAGGAATCAGGCGATCCTAAATTCACAAGTAAAGCTCCTTTTTTTGCCATTAGAAAAGTTATTTGATGGGCAAAGATAGTAAAATAAGAGATGTCAGTTTTTTTTTGTTATAGAAAAACCTGATAGCATTATAAAGGTTTGTTTGAAGAGGCGCGTTTCTTTTTCTTTTTAGCTGCTTGTTCTTCTAGTTTCTTAGCTTTTCTCTTTTTCCGATTTTCCTCCGCAGTATCTATCATTTCGCCTATTTCAGCAGCTATTTCTTCGTCGTTCACGTCTTTTTCTTTCTGCCCATCGCTGCTTTTGCTACGGCTTACCGAGAGGATGCATCCTAAAGCAGTATACGTAGCAATAATAGAAGTACCCCCACTGCTAATCAGCGGAAGGTTCTGCCCTGTTAGGGGGAGCAAATCTACTGCTACACCCATATTCAAGATTGCCTGAAAGAGTATCCAAAAACCTATTCCCGTAACTAAAAGCTGCCCATTGAGGGTTTTTGCTTTCTGTGCGATGGTTATAATTCGGAAGAGCAATAAGAGGTACAAGATTATGATGATCCACCCCCCGAATACCCCGTATTCTTCTACGGTAGTGGCAAAGATAAAGTCCGAAGAGCTGTTCGGCAAGAAGTTGCGCATAGCACTTTTGCCAGGACCTTGTCCTAATAAAAAACCTCCGTTGGCAATAGCCATTTTGCATCGTTCTATTTGATAGCCTTCTTCTCTCGTATTGTCATTTTTGTTCCAGAATGCTTCTATACGGCTTTTCCAAGTGTCTACACGAGAGCTGATTCCTATGTTCGTGATTTTTAGAAAAGCTATAATAACTACTGCCAATAAAATCGAAGACGTAATGCCTGTTAAGATATTTCGTATAGGTAGGCGGGCTATGAAAGCCAATGTCAAAACCGATGAGAGTGTGAGTAGCGCAGTCGAAAGGTTGGCAGGGAGAATCAGAATTGTCGTGGCAAACAAGGGAATCCAAAAAGGCAAAATAGTATCTCTAAACCTAGGTTTCTCGTTATATGCTACAGCTAAGTACCGCGATATGTATACAATCAGTGCTAGCGTAGCCAAGATAGAGGGCTGGAGGGTAAAACCACCTACTTTCACCCAACGCGAAGTACTTTCTCCATTAATTTGCGATTTAGTGAGCAGAGCTAATATAAGCAGCACTACTGAGATAAACAGACCTACTAATGATATTACCCCATAAAATCTAAAGGGGGTGCGGTGGGCTATGTACAGGCCTATAAACCCCAATGTTACAAAGATAAGTTGAGTAAACATCTTTCCTCCAAGGCTTACCTTTCCATCGTCGGCCATTACGTATACAATGTTGGGCAAATTGCTGTATACAGCCAAGAAGGAGATGATCGTGAAGAGCAGTATTAGTGCCCACAGCGTTCTATCTCCCTTGAAATGATGTTTGAAAAAACTTATCCAAAAGTCTAACATAGTGGTTGTTATAGTTTGTTTACGGCAGCTTTAAATTTGTCTCCTCTGTCCTCATAACTTTGGAAGAGGTCAAAGCTAGCGCACGCAGGCGACAAAAGTACTGAGTCGCCGTCTTTAGCAAATTGGTGTGCAAATCTTACGGCATCATCCATTGATTGGCATTCTACCATATTGATTTTCATATCGCTAAACGAGTGTATAATAGGCGCATTGTTAAGACCTAAGCACACAATAGCTTTTACTTTTTCGTGTACCAAAGGGAAAAGAGAAGTGTAGTCGTTCCCCTTGTCTTGTCCTCCTGCTATCCAAACGATAGGCGTTTTTACGGTGTCTAAGGCGTAGTAAACAGAGTTTACATTGGTAGCTTTTGAGTCGTCAATATAGGTAACTCCTTCTACTACTTTTACTTCTTCCAAGCGGTGAGGAGCCCCGACGAAGCCTTTCAGGCTTTCGCGCAATGAGGCGTCGCGTAGGTGTAGCAAGCGGGCAGCCACAGTGGCAGCCATAGTGTTTTTTACATTGTGAGTGCCTCGTAGGCTAATTTCGTCGGTTGCGATGCTTATGGGCTCTTCTTGTGCTATCATAATGTGTATGTTGTTGTCTTTAAGGTAAGCGCCTTCGGTCAGTTCTTTCTCTACCGAAAAGGGAATGCATTTTGATTTTACGGGGTGTTTTTCTAGCCAATCAACTATTACAGGGTCGTCGGCATCGTAAATCAGGTAGTCGTGTTCTGTTTGGTTTTCAGCTATTCGGAACTTCGAGGCGATGTAGCGTTCAAACTGATAGTCATATCGGTTTAGGTGGTCGGGCGTGATGTTTAGCAGAATGCCAATATGTGGGGCAAAGTTCTTAATGCCGTCTAGCTGGAAGCTGCTTATCTCCAATACGTAATAGGCGGGGTTGCGCTCCGCTACTAATTCGGCAAAACTGTATCCTATGTTGCCTCCTATGCCTACTTCCAAACCAGCTTCTTTCAGCAGGTGGTAGGTAAGTAGGGTAGTAGTGGTCTTCCCATTGCTGCCTGTGATACCTATCAGGGTGCTTTGGGTGTACCAGCTAGCAAACTCTATTTCCGAGAGTACCTCAATGCCTTTTTCAAGGGCTTGCTGTACCATAGGAGCTGTGTCCGGGATGCCGGGGCTTTTCATTATCACATCAGCACAGAGGATGCGCTCTTGCGTGTGCTGTCCTTCTTCAAAAGCGATGTTGTGCAGGGCTAAATGGTTGCGGTACTCAGGTTTGAGGGAGCCCCTGTCCGAGAGGAATACGTCCCAACCCTTTTGTTTGCCTAAGATAGCGGTGCCTACACCACTTTCTCCACCGCCTAAAATTACTAAACGTTTCATTGTGAATGCCGTCAAATAGACTGAAAATAAATCCAGCGGCAAAGGTACAATTTTTTTCTGAAGTACCAAGAAAAAGTTTTTAACACCCTAGCTCAAATGCACAAAATTAGAAAAGAGAAATAACTAGCGCAAGATAAACTTTCATCTCCGTACTTAACAGAAAGAAAAACTGCTTGAGGGATCTCCAAACTACCCCCTAGAAATAGTGGAGACGATGTGGAGACGATGTGGAGACGATGTGGAGACGATGTGGAGAACAAGACTACTTTTCTTGGCAAAACCAAGTTTCTGTAAAATTGTCTGAAAATAGAAAAAAACAACTGTTAGCCCCATCAACTTCTTGAGATACTCCTTTTCGTGAGTTTTGAAAGAAAGGACTCAAAAAAAGGGAGACAGAAAATTAAAAAAAAGACGTGTGCCAGAATGAAGGAGGAGCTTTTTTGAACTCGCTTTGCAACAACTTGAAACTTGCTTCTTCACACTTGTTTTGCAATCACTCCATACTGTTAAAGTTTTGTATATGAAAAGTTAAAATAAATGTAAGAATATTCGCTTTGAGGGCGTTGTAAGTTGGGGTGTTTTTTTTGTTATTGTATTAGTAATGAGCTTTTTTCGTCTTTTTTAGGTGGTTGTAGTCTTCTTGTGTAGTCCTTGCTTCTTTTCTGAGTAATTTTAACATTTACCCCTTAGTAGTTTGGCCGTTTCACTAAAAAAGTGTACTTTTGTGCATTAAAGTATTAGTGAATACTATTGTTGTACTTATAGCATATATAGCATTATGAAAAACTTTTTTCTGACAATTCTTTTAGTAATCACCTCATTGTTAGGTTTGAAAGCACAGACCATTCAGGTGCCTAACTTGAATGCCTACCTTCATACCGTAACTCCTGGGCAGTGTAGCACCGATGGCCGCATCACTGTAACACTACCTGCCGGTATGGGTACTTCAGGGGCTAAGGTGCAAATGAAGTTGGATATTCCTAACGATGCTGTTGGCCGCACTCAGCCAATGGAGGTGGGGACTACAGGGAAGGATTCTTATACCTTTACAACCCTCAAATCGGGGCTCTATACCCTTACTCTTATTGAGGTAGAAACAGGTCGCCGTTCGGTGGCTCGCCCAGTAGTGGTAACTAATCAATATGTGCCGCCCACCTTTACTAAGTATAAAACAACAGCACCTAACTGTACCGGCAGTGGCAAGGACGGTAGTGTCGCTTTTACTATTCAGGCAGGGGCGAAAGGGCCTTTTGTGGTGAAACTCGTCAAGCTGAGTGGCAACGTTACTATTTTTAATCAAACTTTTACCAAGGCAGTAGCTTCTAACCCATTAGATATTACTTTGCAAGGAGATGCTACCCACCCTATAGAACCAGGAAACTATGAGCTCTCGGTACAAGACCTTGCCGACAATGTCCCTGACTGTGGTGAGACCAATAAACAACCTGTAACTATCTTGCAGCCTACCCTTTCCTTGGCTTGTATAGACTTTCGCATAAACCACAACGGTAGTGGTATTCGTATGGATTCCAACTGCAAGTTTGGTTTTTCTTTCCAGATAGAGGCTACTAACGGAATAAATATCAGCAATTATGAGAGCCAAATTAAGGCTACGCCAAGGGCTGCAGTAGTGAAACGCTACAACAGTGCAGGGGTATTTATAGAAGAGAGAGACCTCAGTAGTTTTTACGCTTCCGCTTGGTTAGGCAACGATGTAGCTCAAGCGCGCTCTTTCCGCACTCCTTATATATTTGAAGAAGGCGATATAGTAGAGCTGGAAATGAATATAGGTAAGACACCTATCACACGCAAGTTTAAAATAGATGCTAACTTGGTAGATGTAACCAAGAATACAGCAGCGAATCCTTCTGCTCAAGGAGCTTATATTTTTCGCGATGGCAGTGGTATGCGCGTAATAGAGGCTAGCAACCGCTCTGATATGAGCCCTGACCCAGGGTTCCCTTGTCCACCTCCTAATACTAAGCAGTATTTGTTTGTAGACAAATATTTGCGCAGCTTGAATTTACCTAATCCTGACAACGCTTCCGAAGCATTCAATTTTGGTCAGTATTATTGGTTTAATGATTTTTACAACAACACTACGTGGGTAGCTAACCCTGCTCTAGCCACTCCTTCATCTTATTACTATGATGTCTACGAATACAAAGGAGGAACTACCTATCCGGGAGCTCCCAACAATTTTTTTGATGAGACAGACACAAATAAGTGGCGAAAACTGACCCCAGGGATAGATTACAATTGGATTAATGCAAACTATGCAGACCTTTCGGGTTCTACAAACCCTATACAGAATCCAAGAGCCTATTATATGGTCATTTTCAGGGGTAAAAAGGCCGATGGTACAGACTATTGCTATCAGCCTAAGCGCGTAGTGCAGGTCAATCCTCGTCCTAACCAGTTAGAAAAACGATTCAGTTCTATAGAAAAGGCACGAGGAGTGTTCAAGAATACCATTGCTATACGCAAATGGCTTTCTACAGCAGATTTTAACTATCCGCTCACCGTAGAGTTGGATTATTTGGAAGATGGAGGCGTAGGTACCCGTACGTATCAGTTTACAACTTCTTTGCCTTTTGAAACAGCACAACGCACCGTAACCTATACCTTCCCTATACGCCGTCAGTTTTTAGATCCTGAAGCACCAGGGGGTAGTGCAAGTGCTTTTATTATCGGAGACTTGCCTCCAGGGCAATACCGCATTACCTTTATAGACAACTGTGGCAATACCGCTTCCCGCGTACTTGATTTTGATACACCTATGGTGTACGACAAAGATGAGGTCAAGGTAGTCCCAGGTTGTGCTACTACGTCTAAAATATCTTATGAGATTTCAGTCCCTACAGGCGTAGGTACAATTAATGATGTTGTATACCAACTCTACCGCAAGAATACAGGAACAGGCGAGTACACAACTTGGGTAGGTAGCTCTAATAATCCATCGCATACGTTTAACAATTTGCCTGCCGGCGACTATATGTTTGTTGGCCGTTCTTATTACTATGCACGTGTGGCACAGACCTATTGGAGCGACAATGCCCAAACCCAAATAGCGTGGTCTAATTTAGCACCTAAAATGGTCTTGAACGGACAAAGTATGATTGACTCTCCCGACTTGAGAAGTCCATCGCGTCCAGAAATAGATGGCACCGTGTATTTGCACCGAAGCCGAGTGTACCTCACTATCAGTCCTACTGACGACCTCAAACGCGATGTGGTAGGTACTACTTGTGCCGCTACCAATGGTACAGGTATTGTAGCCGTACAAATCAAGAACCCTCAGAGCATACGTTACCCCCTTCAGTTTATCTTGAAAAACAAAGCTACCGGAACAGTAGTGAGTTCTTCAGCTACCTTCCAAGAAGGGTCTGGAGTAAAAAGCTATGTCTTCAAAGGCCTTACCGATGCTACTTATGTAGTCGTAACTTCGCACCTTTGTGGTGATTATCCCGACGAAGCCTTGGTGTCTTCTAATAGTTACACCGAACCAGGGATTACCTATGTACCTAAATCTACTAGCCCTTGCAACGGCGATGAGGTAGAGCTCACTTTTGGAGGTTCTGCTCAGCTGTTCAATATTCAGTGGTTCCGCGTAGAGACAAACGGTACCGAAACCTCCATAGGAGTAGAACAAGTCATTACCGATACCGTAAACCGCGCTACGCAATACTTGGTGCGCTACAGCTTGAAAGACACCTCTCTTTGTGTAGTGAATGCCTCTGGAGTAGCTTCGTACACTGTACAGTTTGTTGCAGATAGCGTACCTCCTGTCATTACAGGTTGTCCTACGGGCACTATCACCGTGAATGCTATGGCAGGACAATGCTATGGGGTTGCTCATTGGGGTACTGTAACAGCTACTGACGATTGCCGTATAGGTACTTGGAGCCAAAGCCACCAGAGCGGAGACCGCTTCCCTATAGGTCTGCACACTGTTACTTATGTGTTCAACGATACATCGGGCAATACCGCTACTTGTACCTTTAATGTATTAGTTAAATCAGACGCTATCAAAATGATTGTGTCAGATGATTATGTAGATGGGGCAGGCAGTGTTATCCCAGCTGATTTGTCGCTCAACCAGAATTTCTACTATCGCGTGCGCTATGAAAATCAGGGTACCCAATATGTAACTTCTGCTACGATGCAAATCAGTCTACCTACTCACCCTAACATCACCGTAGGCACTCCTGATTTTAGCAAGGCAAACCAAAATACAGCTAAACCTACTCTACTCGGTCAGGTAGGAAATACCCTAACTATTCAGTTGCCAAAGCAAAGTTTGGCACCAGGAGTAGGACAGAAAGAAATACTTATTCCACTTTCGCTCAAAGGAGAGTGCAGTGTAGTAGGAAAACCTTGTATGAACCTCTTGAAGAGCACTTACACCTTTACTTATGAAGGAGGTAGTGCCGGCTGTGTCATTCCAGCACAAACCAATACTAGCTCTAAGACGATTCTCATCTCTACCCAAGAATGTGTGCGCGAAGAGCTTTCTTGTGCTACCACTGCCCGATTGAATGCTATTACAGGATTTGATGAGTATCGTTGGTTTAAAAACGGCGTACAACAAGCCAATCCGTTGAACAATCCTTATTTTGATACTACAGACCCCGCTACCTATAAGGTAGAAAAAATAACAGTCTGCGACGGTACTACTTACACTACTACTGAAGAAATTCAGCTGAAAACAGCTACTGACCTTTCTAACCCTATCAGTGGAAATGGTCGTATCTTCTGCGTAGACCGCGGTATCTGGACTACTCACATCATCTTGTGTAACCAGCCTTCGCGTACTCTGAAAGTAAACTTTAAGGATACTACTATAGAGTGGCAAACCCTAAAAGCAGGTAATAACCCTGAATCAGATAGCTGCCCTAACATTAATGACGATGCTTGGGAAACGGTCGCTACTACCGATACTTTTGTGGTGAATGCTACTGCCCACCACCGTATCCGCTTGACAGGTGCAGGAGGCTGCGTACAAAACTTCTATTTTGATGTTTTCGCATCCGGTATCTCTGGTGAGATTATTAACCCAGGTAACATTACTAGCTATCAGTCAGGTCAGTTTACTGTGAAGATGGCTACCTCAGGGCTTACTTATAAATATGTGCTGAAAGATTCTTTTGGAAACGTAGTGCCTCAAAACGGACAAACGTTTATCCAGAACAATGCTTCTCGCCAAACTTTCTATGTAACCACACCTAACACCTATACAGTAGAGGTGAGTTCTCCCAACTTGCCTAATGGCTGTACGCTAACTCTTACTCAGAAGATAGAGAAAATAACAACCCTTTCTGCCAAAGCAGTACTAAAAGATTGGAAGAATTGCAACCACCGTGTCATCAACTTCTCCGCTGAAGGAGGAAAAGCTAACTACAGTTTCGCTATTTGGAGTATTGACGGCATCACCGAAAATGGTTATAACGAGTATGGCGATGTGCCTGCTAGTGCTTTCTTTACTACCGATGTTCCAGGAACTTTGGCAGGGAAAGATGAAAATGTCAATATCACCCAACCAGGGAAGTACATTTTCTTGGCTAAAGATGCCAACGGAGCCTATGCCTTGACTCCAGAGGTGGATATTGAACCAGAAGGAGTGCTAAACTTTAGTGTAAGCAAGCGCGATATCTTGTGCGGATTTGCTAACAATACAGGTCAGATTTCAACGACTTTCACTACCCAACAGAACGTACACACTATTCTCTACCGCAAGGCGAGCGGAGGTGCTCTTACCCATGTAGATGATAATGCTACTGGTTTCTACAACCAGCTAACAGCAGGTACCTACGATATGGAGATACGCGTAACTCGTGCTAGCTCTTCTACTTGTACCTATTGGAAACGCAATATTGTGATCAATAATGTAGAGAGCAACTTGCGTGCTTTTGCAGGGGTGGCAGAAGATATTTCTTGCGATACTTCAAGCCCTACCAAAGAATACTTGGTGCGCATTAACAACGTTAGTGGTGGTACGGGTACAGGCTATGAGTTTAGTGCTAACAATGTCAGCTATACTACGCGACCTATTTTGCGTGTGGGCTCCACTGCTAGTGTGGTGTATGTACGCGATAGCAACAAGTGTACGTTGGAAATACCTATTACTATTCATCCTATTACACCAGCTACCGTAACGGCCTCTACTATTACTTACGATTGCGATGGACGAGGCACCTTTACGATTACTACCCAGCCGACAGGTACTTACCAATATCAGTTGACTAACAGCGATGGTACTATCAGCGAAACGCGTACTTCTAATGTCTTTACGCTTTCACCAGGGGTGTACAGCATCTATGCGCTCTACACACCACAGTCGGTATCGGGAACAACCCCTAATATTCTGTTTGAAGAAAACTTCGGCACGGGCTTAGACACTTGCGATTCGGATATCATATATCTTACTTGCCAAACAGGAGCAGCTACTTTGGAACAAGACCAATATGTCATTACCCAACAAGCTCCGGCCAATGCAAACTGGGTGAGCCCAACGCCTATAGATGCTACAGGACTTACCGATGGACGCTATTTAGCTATCAATGGCAAAGAGACCAGCAACAACAACGGTATTGCTTACCATAAAGAGATTAGCGATGTAATTGCTAACCAACCGCTGACCGTATCGCTTAAAATGTTCAACCTCTTGCCTCCGTCCTACATAGGAGGTACCAACCCGAACTTTGTGATACGCTTGTACAACCCAGGTAACCCCGCCCAATATGTAGAAAAATCATTGGGCGAACTACAGCGCAACAATACTTGGGAGCAAAAAACAGTTACTTTTGCTGCTAATGAGATTACTCTAAATCGTGTAGTTTTTGAAGTTCGCAATGTAGCAGCCCCTTCGCTTGTAGGAAGTGATTTTGCTATTGACGATATTCAGCTATCTCAACCTACCAAGGTATGTGCTGTACGCGCTGATGGCCTGACAGTAAATGTAGCTAATGACAGACGCTTCAGTGCTCGAGGCAATGCTTACGACGAGCTATGTGGCAAAGGCGATGGCGGTATCTACTTGACAGTAGACAATGCCAATGGCAACACGGTGCAGTACCGCACTAAAGACAGTATGAGTTGGACAACGGTTACTTTGTCAGCTACTACTTCTACTCAAGGAACAGCCACTATCACAGGGCTATCAGCTACCCAAAGCGGCACTCTTTTCGTGCGCAAAGGAACAGACCCTAATTGTATGACTAGTTTTGACTATGTTATCAAGAAGCCTGTACCTCTTACTGTTACAGCTACAGTAGTGGCACCTGTTTCTTGCTTGAATACTTTGGCCTCTGTTCGTCTTACAGCAGACGGAGGAGCTCGTCCTTACACTACTTTCCGTTACTACGGAACCCCAGGTGGGCAGCAAGCAGCTGTGAACAATGAAGCTGATGTAAACCTGCCAGCCGGCTCTTATACGATAGAAGTAGTAGATAAAAATGGCTGTACGGCTACCGCTACATTTGTAGTGCCTGATGTAGTGCCTCTGCAAATAGAAGTGGTAGATTTGGAACCTTGTTTCTCAGGAGGTGCTAATGGCAGCGTACAAGTGAAAGTGCTTGGTGGCAATGGTGGCTACCAGTTTAGTAAAAATGGCGGTGTATCCTTTGAACCTGCTTCGGGGAACGATACCTCTATGATTTTTGATAACTTGACTGCAGGTACTTATAACTTTGTCGTGAAAGATGCAGGAGCTTGCCAAACTTCTACTTCCTACACTATTTACAACCCATTGCGTATGCAAGTGTTGCCTGTAGCAGCGCTCAGCTGCCAAGCAGGTAGCCAAGCAGAATACACGGTTGCGTACTCAGGAGGAGCTGCCGGAAGTGCTACTCGCGAGTTCTTGTGGAGCCATCAGCCTAACACAAACTTTACCGTAGCTATCCCTACAGGAATGTCGCTTTCACTTTCAGGAAATGTCTATACTTTCAAAACAACCATAGAAGGAGATTACTATTTCAAAGTGCGCTACCTTATGGACAATGGCGACTACTGCGAGATTGTATCGGCTAAACAAGAAGTGAAAGTAGTAGCCCCAGCCTTTGTAGTAACTCCTACCATAGAAAATGTAAATTGTGCGGGTGCTAATACAGGAAAAGTAGTGCTAAGTGCTGCAAACATCGCTGGAGGTACAGTACCTTATACCTTATTGCTTTTCAATAGTACCACTACTACTACCCATTCGCTAGGCGACCTCACCGGTCTGGCAGTAGGCAACTACACCCTTACGATACAAGACGATGCGCTTTGTACCTCTGCTCCTTTTGGATTTACTATTAGCCAAACAGCAGCAATGGTAGCTACTATTACTACTATGCCTTTGCAGTGTAGTGGAACAGGAACCCAACTGGCTACTGCCAAAGTCGAAGTTACTTCCGGAGGTAGTGCACCGTTCAAGGTAACCCTCTTAAAGAATGGTATTCAGCTGTTGGTGCGTGCCAATGTAGCCACTAACCAAGTGGAAACCTTTAATAATTTAGATGTAGGTCAGTACCGCGTGCTGATAGAAGATGCGAAAGGCTGTTCGTTGAGTCAGCAATTCTCAATTACTTCCGAGGCCAATGGTTTTGATGCACGTACTACTCCTAATGTAGGCTGCGTAGCAAACTCAGGAGAGTTAGCAGTATCTGTCTACAACCTTTCTGGAGAAGCTATTTCTGAAGGACATTACATCGCTGTTTACCGTGAAGGTATCAATCGTCCTATCAATCCATCTTTGTCTATGGAAACAACCCTAAATGCCGATGGAGCAACCAATGATAATTGGTATCGGGCAGGAGCAGTAGTCTCTACTACTCTCTCTGACGGCAGCGAGGTCTTAGCTTCTACTTATACTTTTACAGGGCTAACACCAGGGGTTAAGTACACTTTCATAGTGTTCAATCCTAATGACAACTGTACTTTCATCAAAGAAGCTAACATAGCAGTACCTACCCAAGCCAGCCTAAAAGTTCAAGTAAATGGAACAGCTTCTACTACTTGCTTTAATGCGAACGACGGTAAACTGTTTGTACATCTAAGCCATTGGACGGGTACTCCTAATAATATTTCTTACCGTGTGTACACGTATCCTCCTACACACCCTCTTACAGATCCTTCTATAGGCGCTGTGGGGGCAGCCTTGGCTCCTTCTGCACAACCAGCAGCTACCGGAGAAGACTACATCATTCAAGGCTTGCCTGCGGGTAGATACTTTGTCCTCTTTACCGATGTGGCAGGAGGCAACTGTACAGTGGGTTCAGATGAATTTACCATAGGCAAATCGCCTTCTCAACTTACTGCTACCGCTACGGTAGTGAAACAAGCTAACTGCAAGCAGCCAGCTGCTATAGGCTTAGGTAAGATTACTCTTGATGTTTCAGGTGGTCAAACACCTTACCAATATTATTATCACGACAATTCGTTAGGTACCCTTACTGCAGCTCAGATAAATACAAATCTGAACAACTCGACAGAGAATACCTCTAAAGACGTGGGCTCAGGAAGCTACACTATTTACATTCGCGATGCAGTGGGCTGTCTCACCGAAACAACTGTAACGGTAGCCTTAGCGCCAGCACCAGCTATCCGTACAGTGAATGTGTTAGATGCTTGTACCCTTAATGCCGACTATCCTATCAGCGTAGTGTTCTCTACTATAGGAGTAGGTCAGCACCAGTACAAGATTGACGGTATTACTAGTTGGCAAAACATTTCAGTAGTTACCCAAACTACCTTGCCTATTCGCTTAGCACCTAGCACCCATTCGTATACCATTTCGTTTAGAGATGCCAACGGTTGCGAAACTAGCACCACCTTCCGTGTGAACGAGATGATTGCTTTCCAAGCAAGTCATTCTACATTGTTGCCTTGTGGAGGAGGAACATCCACTATCACTGTCAGCAATATCACAGGAGGTACCGGTGCTTACCGACTCAGCTTGTATCGCTATGCAGAAAAAGGAACCCCTAACGAACGTTTGGTGCAGCTTATTACAGCTGATAATGTCGTAGGTTCTACCTACGTAACTGCTAGTACAGTCGGCATCACTGCCGGCGCTTACCGTATCAATGTGTATGATGCTGCTACCTTTGGTACTGATGCCGAGTGTGCGAGAAGCTTAGACTTCTCGGTAGCGCCACCTATAGTGCCAGAGATTGAAATCCTTTCAGTTTCTACACCTACTTGCTACCAAGATAAAGTAACTATCCGTGCCAAAGTAACTCCAGTCTCAGAAGCACCTTATGTCTTCCGTCTGCTCAATCCGAGTACGATGGTGGCTATTTCAGGGGTAACTATCACACCTAATGTGAACTACGTTACTATTGCTGATGTGCCTTCCGATGGCGTTACATTAGGAGGAATAGCTTATCTCATCACTGCCGAATCTACTAATAGTTGTACAGTCGAAGCAGTAGTAACAGCTACTTCACCCGACCTTATTACAGTAGGAGCAGGTGCCCTTACTAAGGACGACTATCAGTGTGAGCGCGATGCACAAGGCTATTTGACCGATGAGACTACCTATCCACAGTTGCACTTCCAAATGCCTATGGTAACAGGAGGTACTCATTCTTACACTCGCGTAGAGTTCAGAGAGTTGGCTACCAACAATGTGGTGAACCAACAAACAGTAGAGGCAGGCGTAACCAGCTATACCTATGTGTTCCCTAGCTACTTAACTGCTGCTAATAGCTACTACGTTAGCGTGTACGACTCTAACGGTTGTTCGGCTACTAGTACGGCAGTAACTATTTCGCCAACCCTTATAATGAGCAGCCTCACTGCCAGCCAAACGCAAGCCTACACTTGTGCTAACGGCAGCGAGCGAGTAAGTTTAACCATCAGCATCACTACTGTATACAGTGGCGAGAATATTCAATATAGTGTCTACAAGGTAGGCGAGAACTCAACGCTATTTGCACCAGCGCTTCTCAATTCGCTCACCTATTCTATTACGCTTACCGAGCCAGGTACTTACCTCATTAAGGCTCTGAACCAAGCTACAGGTTGCGAAATCCTTGCCGACTACACCGTGTTAGACCCTAATACTATCACTTTAGAGGCTAAGAACCCTGTAAGAGTACAGTGTAAGGGAGGTACTGGCGAGATTACCTTAGAGCTCACCGATGCGCGTCTGTCAGATGGAGACCAAGTTGCCAATGGCTTTACTTTCAATATCTATCAGTTGGGAACAGGTACTTCGGTTGATAATGGTACAACCTTATCTACACTTACCCCAAGCCGCATTACCCGCACCAACTTGCCTGCAGGCAAATACGGGGTAGAAGCTACCTCAATCATAACAGGATGTAAGGCTTACACTACTTTTGAATTAGTAGAAGCAGAGAATCCTATTACAGTATTCTCACAAGAAACCCAAAGTGTAACCTGCGACAACAACCGTGGCGAGATACTAGTTACCGTTTCAGGGGGTTGGGCTCCTTACCGCGTGAGCATACAAGGAGGTTCTATTTCGCAAAGCAAGAACGTGTCGTTAGATGGCGATAGCGTGCTGTTCAAAGGCTTGGTAGGTACAGGCACCTCTGGTGGAGTAGTTACCTATACCGTGAGCATCTTAGACAAGTGGAACTGTAACACTGCTACAGGCACAGTACAAGTGGGGCTCTTGTCGCCAGATACTATTACAGCTACTATTTCGGTAACCCAGCAGCCTACTTGCTTTGGTAGTTCAGATGGTATTATTACGGTGCTGCCTTCTACCCTTTCAGGAGGCTCAGGTACCTACTATTATACACTGATAGATGCCAACTACGTTACTGTAGGACCAAAAGAAGACCCAACATTTGAGAACTTGCTCCCTGGGGTCTATGCCTACGAAATTATGGATACTTGGGGTTGTAAGCTCATAAAAGAGCAAATTCAGGTAGAAGAACCTAAGCCTATTTCGGTTACTCTGGGCAACTCCAATTTAGATGTTTGCTACCGTGGTTCAGATGCTTGGTTAGAGTTTACGGTAGACGGAGGTCGTCCTCCTTATACAGTAGACGTTATCAATAAGTACACAAGCATTTCAGTTCACAACGAAACAGGAGTCCTATCCACTACCAATGTGAGGGTACTTAATATGCCTGCAGCCGATTATCGCATTTTGATAACCGACAGCAGCCGTGGAGGTGGTTGTACAATGTCGCCTTCCTACGAGTTTACAGTTAATGCCGCTCCTGATTTGGAAACTGAAAACAAACAAGGCTACGCTTGCGACAACAACGAGTTTAGCAACTGGATTGAAGTGCGCTTCAAAGATCCTGTAGACTTCAGTCGTCTGACTTACAAGTTGAATGGTGCTCCTGTTGCTCAAACCTTCTCTCGCAACAATGGTATCAACGTAGGCTATATAGACCAAACCCGTTTCAATCCAAATGTGGCTACCCAAACCTTGCAGGTGATTTATACCAATGTACACTCCGTAACAGGAACTACCAAGTTGTGCAGCTCAGCGGTACAGACCATCACTATCGAACCGCTCTTGCAGCTCAATGGAATACAAAAGATTCCTACTACGGTGCCTAATACCCTTAAGGTCGAAGGAGTACGCGGAAAAACACCTTATCGCTATGAATTCAATGGTACTGACCAAGTCTACAACAACGTCTACGAGCTTAAACTCACCGACCGCGATTATGTAGACCCTGTAAACAATAAGACCTATAAAACGGTGAATGTAACCGTCTACGACGCCGCAGGTTGCGTTTACAGCCGAACCTTCTACGAAGAGTACTTTGATGTGATGATTCCTAACTTCTTCACCCCTAATGGCGATGGCGAGTATGATACGTGGGCACCGCGCTACGTACAAAAATACCCACAAATACGTGTGAGTATCTTTGACCGCTACGGCCGCCGTCTAAAAGTATTAGGCTATGGCGAAGAGTGGGATGGTAAGTACGAAGGAGCCCTAATGCCTGTAGGCGACTACTGGTACATCGTAGAGCTCAGCGATGAACACGATACACGTATCTTTAATGGAAACTTTACATTGTACCGTTAAAAAAGCAAAATCATAAAGCACAAAAAAGTGCCTGATAGTTTAAAAACTGTCAGGCACTTTTTTTTGTAAGTGATGAAAAGGGACTATGCGCCGCGAAGTTGTTTTTCCAAGGCTATAGCCTTAGGGAAAAGAATGTTGTTTTCCAAGTGAATGTGGCGGTTTAAATCCGTTTCAAACTCTTGTAGCATAGCAAAAGTTACACGGTAGGTATTGCAAGCGTCCGCAGGAGGAGTGTAACCATTGCTCAAACGTACAATTTGCTCAAAGCGGTCGCCTTCAGCACTGTGTTCGTGCATCATCATTTCAATAGGATTTTCAACACTTCCAAAAGGAATGTCGCCCAAAGGCTGTCCAGTTTGTTGTGCTTTTACGAGTTGTTCTATGAAAGGGAACAAAACTCGTTCTTCTTTTTGGAAGTGAACAGCCAAATCTTGTGCACTTTCGTTAAAAATGCGATTGATTTCAAACAGTTCAGGGTGGCGATCACCGTGTACGCGGCATAGTTTGTCAAGAAATTGCAAGAGAGTAGGCGTTTTGTCTTGCACATATTGGTGATGGATACGAACAATGTAGTTAGCTAGTAGGTCAAGAGGCCAGTCGCGTACATCTACCTCGTTGCTGTTCCCCTTAGGAAGAGCTTCTAATTCGTTTACGAGGGCTGTTGGGTCTACCTTTTTTTGTTCGCAAGCCTCCTCAATACTTCTTCCTCCTTTGCAGCAAAAGTCAATGCCGTGTTTTTTGAAGATAGCAGCCGTGCGGAAATCGTCTGCTACTATTTCGCCAA
Source organism: uncultured Capnocytophaga sp. (assembly GCA_963519425.1). GTDB lineage: Bacteria > Bacteroidota > Bacteroidia > Flavobacteriales > Flavobacteriaceae > Capnocytophaga. Next base: position 1,740 of record CAUQNY010000031.1, on the reverse strand, counting down.
TAGTTTTGTCTGTTAAATTCATAATGATATTATTTTGCGGCAAAGGTACGATATTTATGAAGATAATAAAAGTTATTTATGTCTTTTTTTTGAGCGAACGAGCAAAATTGAAAATTGGAAAGAATAACACTCACGCACAGCTTGTCTTGACTTCAGTATACAAAAGACAAACGAATGAGAAGTGCCACCGAGGTTGATAAGCCGAGAGAGAACAGCGAGAATATTTGCCCCTCCCAAACTTTGAAACCTAAGAGAAGAAAAATTTTTGGTTAGGACATCTTAGAGCTACCTAGTAGGAATAGTGAAGACGAAGTGTAGACAAAGTGGAGAGCAAGCGTACTTTTCTCGAAAAACCGATTTTTGTCCAAACAAACTAAAAACAGAAAAAATAACTACTCATTTCTAAATTTGCCAATCAAGCGAAATTTTGAAGGAAATGGCAAGTGCTTCTTCATAATTTTCTGCGTAAAAAAGGCCGCCTAATCCCTTAGGCGACCTTTCTGAATTTAATAATAAAAAAGAAAACTTAAAAATAAAAATTATGAAAAAAACTTTTTGTTTACGCTCTTGTTTTTTACACTACACAATCTATGGTTTGGTTTTGGCTATGAAAAAGTCTCAATCTCTTTCTCTTTTTTTGACGTCGCAAAGATACGTTAAAATTATTAACTACCAAATTTTTTATTAAAAAAAATGTAAAAATTAAGTCTATAATGTTAAAAAGTTGATTTTCATTGATGATAATTCTGTATTTCAGAGACAATTATTTTATTATTCTCATTTTAAAAGAACTCTTTTAATGCATAAACACCAAATAAAATGTTAAAATATTAGCGATTCTAAAAAGAGTGTTAAAATTTTACTTCTGTATTTTCTACCTCTTGTTTTCCTCCTTTTTTAACCTTCTTATGTTCCTTAAAAGCACTCTTTGTCTTTCTCAATGCGATGTTTGTTGTTGTCTTTTTTCTTCCTTTTGCGAAGCTTTGTGCCCAACAGGCAAATGCACGGAGAGCCTTAAAACTCAAAACCTACTGAAAGACAAATAAATTTTGATTTCTGCCAAAAAGAATGTACTTTTGCACCCTACTAACATTGACCTCTCATCATTGAATATTAAAAGTTAAAAAGATGGCAAAAACAGACGATTTATTCAAAAAAGTAATCGCTCACGCTAAAGAATACGGGTTCATATTCCCGTCAAGCGAAATTTATGACGGACTGAGTGCCGTATACGACTATGGGCAAAATGGTGTTGAACTCAAAAAGAATATCCGCGAGTATTGGTGGAAAGCAATGGTGCAAATGAACGAGAACATTGTGGGAATCGATGCGGCTATCTTTATGCACCCTACCACTTGGAAGGCTTCTGGCCACGTAGATGCCTTTAACGACCCGCTTATAGACAACAAGGATTCTAAAAAACGCTATCGCGCAGACGTTCTTGTGGAAGATTATGTAGCAAAACTTGACGATAAAATTGAAAAAGAAATAGCCAAAGCACAAAAACGTTTTGGTGAAGCTTTTGATAGAGAACAGTTTATTACAACCAATCCTAAAGTGCTAGAATACAAACAGCGCGGAGAGGAAATACTACATCGCTTGGGCAAGTCTCTCGAAAAAGAAGATTTAGCCGATGTAAAAGCCCTTATCGAAGAACTCGAAATAGCCGACCCCGAAACAGGTTCTCGCAACTGGACAGATGTAAAGCAGTTCAACCTAATGTTCGGCACTAAAATAGGC
>CAUQNY010000030.1:0-24339 GCA_963519425.1 uncultured Capnocytophaga sp. | reverse complement strand
TTTCATCGCGTTCAGCTTGCGAAAGCTCTTCTACTTTATCGTAGAAATGCGGAATGGTAATGCGGTTGTTCTCATCGTGCAAAGAAGCAATCATCTTAGTAAGCACGTTGATAGGGTTCGCTACTGCTCCTCCATACAAACCAGAGTGCAAGTCGCGGTTAGCGCTGGTAACCTCTACCTCTACATAGCTAAGTCCCCGTAAACCTGTTGTGATAGAAGGCGTATCGTTAGCCAACATTCCTGTATCAGAAATGAGAATAATATCGTTTTTAAGTTTTTCGTGATTGCGTTTCACAAACCAACCAAGGCTTTCTGAGCCTACTTCCTCTTCCCCCTCAATCATAAATTTTACATTGCAAGGGAGCACATTGTTTTTCACCATATATTCAAGGGCTTTCACGTGCATAAACATTTGCCCCTTGTCGTCGCAAGCCCCACGAGCAAAAATAGCTCCTTCTGGGTGAATCGCTGTTTTCTTAATTACTGGCTCAAATGGGTCAGACTCCCAAAGTTCAATAGGGTCTGCGGGTTGTACATCGTAATGACCATAAACCAAAACCGTAGGCAAAGCAGGGTCAATAGTTTTCTCCCCATAAACAATAGGATACCCAGGGGTTTCGCAAATTTCCACATGGTCGCATCCTGCCTTTTCCAAAGCATTTTTCACAGCATCAGCCGTGTTGAGCACATCCTGAGAGTAGGCAGCGTCAGCACTTATTGACGGCATTTTCAGCAGTTCAATCAGTTCTGCAACAAAGCGTTCTTTGTTTTCTTGAATATAACTTTTTACTGAATCCATATATTTTCAATTAATAATTAACATTTTATAATTTGCAACTGCAGCTGCAGTGTTATTTCTTTAATTCCTTCAGCAAAGGCTCTTCTGTCTAATCCCTTCCATTAGGTCTCTTATGTACAAAGGCTTCTTCTTTTTCCCTATACCTAATAGCCTAGAGAACCAAACATTTGAAAGCGCTCCTTCATTATAAAAATACTCATTGAACGGAAATCTACTTACATCCACCCGAAATATCTCTGCATATTCAACAAGAAAATCTACCGCATCATCTCCTTGCATTTGTAGCTCATTGTTTACAGAAGTTTCCAAGTACAATTCTCTTTCACTTGTATGTTTTACAACCAACCTTTTAAGGGCTTCAAAATCCTCCTCTTCCATCATTATTCCTTTTTCATCACCTTTTCACGCCCCAAAGGTACATTATTTTTCTAAAACACCAAAACTTCATCTACAAAAAGCCACGCATCACCGCCTTTTGGAGGTGTTTTTACATTTTTAAGGGTGAGTTTAAGGTAGTGGGCTTGCTCTGGTGCAAACTTTAATGAAAAATCTTTCAAGCTCGCTTTCCCTCTTATGGTGCAAGGTTCATCGTGCGAGGCTACCTCACGGTAATCCTTCCCATCTGATGAAAGAGCTACAGCAAATTTCACCGGAAAGTAAATCCCCGATGACTGCGCGTCCATCACTCCTATGCGCACCTCGCGCACCTCTGTTGTTCCTCCCAAATCAAGAGTCAGGGTTACATCATCTCCCAACCAACCTAGCCATTGTCCATCGTGGAAATTCTTAGTACCGCGAATTACATTAGTAAGAGTTGCCTCTCCTTGCCCTTGGTAGTTCTTGTGATATATCGGCTCGTAACCCACCTTCTTGCCTATGGCTTTATGAAAAGTTACCTTGCCTGTGGTAATAGTATTCGTAACATTTCCAGAGAAAACAGTCGCTTTAAAATCTGTAGTTTCAGAAAGGCGAATAGGTTGAGTGTATATGCTTGCTTTTTCTATAGGGGTTTCACCCAAAGCATAGCGAATCTCGGCATTAGGAACTTCGCTTTCCAACTTTAAGTAGATTTTGCCATCTCGGTTCTCTGTAGTAGGAACTACCTGATACATAGAGCGGGCATAGTTCACCTTCATCACGTCCAAACGTTCCATAAAAGCCTGAGTACGACTCACAAAACGGTCCCAATTCTTTAAGTTATCATTCGTCCAGACAATTTCAGCAAGAGCCAACAAACGTGGAAAAAGCATATATTCAGAATGTTGCGTACTGCCTACGTGCTCTGCCCAAAGATTAGCTTGCGACCCCAAAACATTTTTTTGTAGTTCTGGAGTAAGGTTTTCTTTCTCCAAGTTGTAATGATAGAGCTTCTTAAGTGTCAAATAGCCCCCATTAGCTTGAGGCTCGTAGTCGGGAAGGCCTTGGTAATTGTCTATATAAGCATCGCTGGTCAGCACCACCGGATTGCCTTGGGTCAAAGCTTTACGCCCTATGTCTATGCCTCGCCAGTTCATCACCACAGCATTATTGGCCAAACCTCCGTCCATTATCTCATCCCAACCTACCAAAGTGCGGCCTTTCGAAGTCAGAAAGCTGTCTATCCGCTTGATGAAGTAGCTTTGCAACTCGTGAACATTCTTCAGGTGGTGCTCTTTCATCCGTTGTTGGCACTTAGGGCATTGCTCCCATTCAGTATGGGTAGCCTCATCTCCCCCCACGTGAATATATTTACTGGGGAAAAGCTCCAACACTTCACCTAGCACCTCTTCCAAGAAATCAAAAGTCTCTTCTTGTCCCGCACAATAAATATCGGTGATAGGCCACACAGCCCCCGAAGGAACCCCTATCGGGCGTTTGTGGCAAGAGAGTTCAGGATAAGCAGCTATGGCACTCATTGCGTGGGCTGGCATCTCTATTTCGGGTACAACTGTAATCCCTCGTACAGCAGCGTAAGCCACAATCTCCTGAATATCTTTTTGGGTATAGAACCCACCATATCTTTTAGGACTCCGAGAAGGGTTCGCAAAAGCATTAGGAGCATTAGGGGTGCGCTCGTCCCAGAGTTTATCCTCTTGGTCTACGCGCCACGCTCCTACCTCAGTAAGCTTCGGATATTTTCTGATCTCTATCCGCCACCCTTCATTGTCCACCAAGTGAAAATGAAAAGTATTCAGTTTCAGCATCGCCATACGGTCAAGGGTTTTAAGAATATACTCTTTAGGGAAGAAATGCCGAGATACATCCAACATCAGTCCGCGCCAAGCGTACTGAGGAGCATCATTAATCGTCAGAGACGGAATCACCCAATCAACTTTCTGTGGGGTGGTACTCTCTATCTCCTTGGGCAAGAGTTGTCGCAAGGTCTGTAGTGCGTAAAGGGCACCCGCAGTGTCAGCGGCTTTCACCAGCACCCTATCAGGGTAAGAAATAAGTTCATAACCTTCTTTAGGAATAAATGGATCAAAAGAAAGCGATACATAATTGGTTTCTGGCTGTTCTTCTTGCATACTCAAAGGAAAGCCTGCTGCCTTTTTGAATTGTTCTACAAAAAGAGTTACTGCAGGCACCAATGAACGCTCTGGTACTACTAAAACCGTTTTCTCATCAAACTGAAAATGTCCTTCAGAAATGGTCATCGATTGTGGTTGGGGAATGATATGAATATCATTTTCAGTAAAAACAATCTCTTTTTCAGGTAGCTGACAAGAAGTCCATCCAAGGGCTACGAGACACAAAAGTTTTTTCATTATTAATAGTTTTGTAGTTATTGTTAAATTTCGGACAAAGGTACGAATGTTTTTTGAAAGTTCCAAGTCTAAAACTGCTATTATAAGTCAAATCTCCTATTCGGCTCTCTTGTCCCATCTGTCCCACAACCGCCTGTGCGGCTCGCCCCCCTCCTCAGAAAAATTTTCTCCCTCATTTTTTCGAAGACATAGTGGAGACATAGTGAAGACATCTCGAACACTGAGACTACCCACCCACAATCCTCCAAAAACTACCCCCTCTCTCTTAAAACAGAAAAAATTACTATTCTCCCTGTCTTTTACCACATCCTTCTTAATTCTCCAGCACAGCACACATTGCCGAATAATACACTAAAACTTTTACCCTTTTATATTAGACTAATTCAAAACTAATTTGTACCTTTGCGGCCTATTGTTATCTTCCGAAAACCAAAATGAAAAAAAAGATTCTAACTTTCGTAGCACTGCTCTTCTTGCTCTTAGCAGGCTATTTTGTGTGGCGTAAGTACATCGCCCCTACCCGTATTGCTTTGGTGAACTTCATCAGCTATCAGGCGTCCAACATCGCCCTTTCCAATACCGATAAGTTCATCAAGTTCGAGGAAGTCCCCCTCGACAAGCTCGACCAACTCAAAAAATACGACTTCGTCCTCGTATGGGCTATGGGACTCAAAATTAGCGATGAACAACGCAATCAGCTCATCGAGGCTGCCAATCGGGTACCTTTCCACAGCTTTGCTGTTACCAATCCCGAAAACGACATCAGCAGCCTGAGCGAAAACGAACTGAAAAAAGTTTCCGAGTACCTGATGAGTGGCAACAAAGCCAACTACCAAAACCTCGCCCTCTATGTCCGAAAGTACATAGATAAGAAGTGGTTCGCCACAGAGCCCGCTGCACCTATCGAGCGCACCGAAAATGTCTACTTTCACTTAGACGACGAACGCGCTTTCAAAACCATCGATGAATACGAAAAATACCTCAAAGAAAACAACTTCTATAAAGAAGGTGCCCCCCGTATAGCTATGGTTGCTGGCCTACACGAACCCTTCTCAGGCAACAAAGAGCAGCTCAATGGTGTCATCCGCGCCTTGCAGAACGAAGGCCTAAATGTCTTCCCTTTCACCGCTCAAGCCAAACGCATCGACTTCCTTAACGAAATACGCCCCGACGCTATCGTCTACTTCCCTCACGGACAAATGATGATGGGGCAACCAGAACTATTTACTAACTGGGCTAAAGAGCACAACACTCCCCTCTTCACAGGGCTATCAATACTTGCTTTGAAATCCGACTGGGAAAAAGACCCTATGGGTATGTCAGGCGGTTTTATGGGGCAAACCATCGTGATGCCCGAATTGGACGGAGCTCTCTACCCTTATGCTATCATCGCCCAAGAACAAAACAAGGACGGTTACTACTTCCTAAACACTATCGAAAACCGCGTAAAGAAGTTTGCTGAAATCATCCATCGCTTCACACAGCTCAAACACAAAGCCAATGCACAAAAAAAATTAGCCATTGTTTACTATAAAGGTGCAGGACTCTCCCCCGCTGATGCTCAAGGCTTAGAGGTTGAAGCATCATTATACCGCTTCTTGCAGCGTCTAAAAGACGAAGGCTATGAGGTAGGTACCCTTCCCCCTACCCTTGATGAGTTCAAACAACTGCTCATCAAACACGCAAACACCTACCGTGCCAGTGCCAAAGGCGACATCCAGAAATTTATTCAAACAGGAGCTCCTGCACTTGTAGAAGCATCTGAATTAGATGGCTGGCTCAAAAAAGCACTCCCCGAAAAGCTTTACCAAGAAACGCTTGCCCACAACGGTGCTGCCCCCGGTAGCTACCTCAGCACCTCACTGAATAACAAAAACTATCTAGCTGTAGCGCAACTCACTCTTGGCAATGTAACTATTCTGCCTCAGCCCCCTGCTGCTATCAGTACCGACGACGATTTTAAAGTACAACACGGCGTAAAAGAGGTTCCGCCTTATGCCTATATGGGGGCTTACCTATGGGTACAAAACGGACTCAAAGCCGATGCCCTCATACACTTTGGCACACACGGTTCTCTTGAGTTTACCCCAAATAAGCAAGTTGCCCTCTCCGATTACGATTGGAGCGACATCCTCGTCGGCACTGTCCCTCACTTCTACTACTACTCTATAGGAAACGTCGGCGAAGCTATGATAGCCAAACGGCGCTCCTACGGCGGACTCATTTCCTACCTAACCCCTGCTTTTACCGAGAGCGATATGCGCAACACCTTCAACCAACTGGAAAAAACAATCCTCTCCTACGAAAAAGCTAAGAACGACATCGATAAGCAGGCTATTGGCCTACACATCAAAAAATTAGCCGTAACAATGGGCTTGCACCGCGACCTTCGCTTAGACAGTATCCTATCTAAGCCTTACACCGAAGACGAAATTGCACGCCTTGAAAACTTTGCCGAAGAAATCGCCTCCGAAAAAATTAATGGCGAGTACTATACGATGGGCGTACCCTACACCCCCGAAAAGATTAACTCTACCGTCTTGGCAATGAGTACCGACCCTATTGCCTACAGCATCGCTACCTTAGACAAGTTCAATGGCAAGGTTTCCGAATCCGATTTGAAACGCAAAACCTTCTTCACGGCACAGTACCTAAATCCTGCCAAAGCTTTGGTAAACCAAATCTTAGCTGGCAAACCTGTAACTACCGAGCTAGTTTGCAACTATGCCCACATCACCCCTGAGCAATTAGCCCAAGCCAAAAAAACTGTCGAAGCCGAAGACGGTACCAAAATGCCTTACTTCTTGCAACAACAGATGAAACAACAGGCTACTGCTTCAGCTACCCAAACAGCCTCTCAAACAATGGCACACACAGCTTCTGGCACTACCAAGAAACCCGATGCTGTAGGACGCCCTACCAAAATTAAGGCTCCTGCCAAAAAAGAAGACCGAAAACCTCTTACCAAAGAGGAATTGGCCGAAATCAATGCTAAAAAAGCCAAAATAGACTATGCACGTGCCTTAGTCGACATCGAAAAGACAATCTACAATGTAGCACTTTACAAAGAAGCCCTGCAAAACAGCCCTCTTTTAGAAGAAAAAGCCTTTTTCAATGCTCTGAAAGGTGGCTATACTCCCCCCTCTTCAGGAGGCGATGCAGTAGCTAACCCTCAGGCAGTTCCCTCAGGACGTAACCTCTACGGAGTGAATGCCGAAAGTACCCCTTCCAAATTGGCGTGGGACAGAGGGGTAGCCTTAGCACAAAACGTCATTGCCGAATACCAGAAGAACCACGGCGAGTACCCTAAAAAGATAGCCTACACTTTCTGGAGTTCAGAGTTCATAGAGACCGAAGGCGTTTCCATTGCCCAAGCCCTCTATATGATGGGGGTTGAGCCCGTGTGGGACAGCTTTGGCCGAGTAGGCGATGTCCGCGTGATTCCCTCTGAAGAATTAGGCCGCCCACGTATAGATGTGGTCATCCAAACCTCAGGACAATTCCGCGACTTGGCAGCCTCTCGCCTCTTCTTGCTCACCAAAGCCATCCAAATGGTATCTGCCCTCCCCGAAGAGCCTTATGCTAACCAAGTGAGTGCAGGTAGTGTAGACATTGAAAAAGAATTAGTAAATGCCGGCATACCTCCTAAAGAAGCTCGCGAACTCTCTACCGAACGTATCTTTGGCGGCTTGCAAGGCCGTTACGACACAGGTATCAAAGAACTCATCAATGCAGGAGACCAATGGGAAACTCAAAAAGATATTGCCGAAGTGTACTTGCATAATATGGGAGCTTTCTACGGAAGTCAAGAAAAATGGAGCGAGTTCAAAGAAGGAATGTTCCGCGCAGCTATCAAAAATACCGATGTGCTCATCCAACCCCGACAAAACAACACTTGGGGTGCCCTAAGCCTTGACCACGTCTATGAGTTTATGGGCGGAATGAACGCTGCTATCAAAGAAGTTACGGGCAAAAACCCTGATGCCTACCTAGCCGACTACCGCAACCACAAAAATATGCGTATGCAGGAGCTTAAAGAAGCCGTAGGGGTAGAAGCTCGCAGCACCATTCTCAATCCTAAATACATCAAAGAGATGATGAAAGGAAAAGGCGGAAGTGCTAAACAAATAACCGATATTGTTACCAATATGCACGGCTGGGAGGCTACCCGCCCCGAACTAATTGACGATGCTTTGTGGAATGAGGTGTTCAACACCTACATTGAAGACAAACAGCAGTTGGGAATAACCAACTTCCTACAAAAAGAAAATGTAGCTGCTCTACAAGAGGTTACCGCCGTAATGCTTGAAGTTGCCCGAAAAGGAATGTGGAAAGCCTCCTCCGAACAAATCAGCAAGCTGGCCGAGGTACACACCTCCCTCACCGAACAGTACGGAGTAAGCTCTTCACAGTTCTCTTCTGAAAACAAAAAACTGCAAGACTACATTGCTCAAAAAGCGAGTCCTGAGAAAGCTAAGGCCTATAAGCAACAACTTGTTCAAGCACAACAAAGCCAAAACGCTCCCGCTAACAATCAAGATGCTAAAGTATTGAAGAAAGAAGAAAGCAATGCAGGAGGCACACAAACAAAAGTGTCGCTAAATGCTCTCTGGATAGGCGCCTTAGTGGTAGCAATATTCGTTGCCCTCATCGTCTTCATCAGAAAAAGAAGAAAGTAATTGGTTACTGTCCAGTAAACTTTGAAATAGAATCTAAAATTAGGGCTGAATCTTTTGATAGATTCAGCCCTTTTTATTCCTTTGTAGTTGCAAAACCAAAAGAAAAAGCTATCTGAAAAACCCAACAAAGCCTTTGCTCTTGGGACTTCAAAAGTTTTTTCGTACTTTTGCGGCCTATAATAGATAATTTATGAAATTACTCTTAAAAACACTTATCTTTCAGGGTATCTTAGCAGTAGGGGGCATCGCACTAATGGTATGGGGCACCTTAGAGTTGCTGAATCTCTATACCGACCACGGGAAGTTCGTAGTGGTGCCTAACCTAAACAAGAAAACGCTTACCGAAGTACAAATCTTATTAGAAGAGCAGCAGTTGCGCTATGAAGTCCTAGACTCTACCGAATACGACCCCAAATACCCCCCTTTGGCAGTAATTAGTCAGAGCCCCGAACCCAATGAGCGGGTCAAATCCAATCGTAAAATATACCTTACCTTAAATCCTAAAGGATACCACAAGGTAACAGTGCCAAAGGTCATACAAGTAACACGCCGAAATGCCGAAGCAACCCTCCAGTCAGTAGGTTTGAGCATCGGAACGGTTACTTATGTAGACGATATTGGTAAAGATATGGTGCTCGAAATGCAGTACGACGGAAAACCCATCCTCCCTGGCGAAAAACTTATTAAAACTTCACGCATCGACCTCATTTGCGGAAACGGTTTAGAGGCCAAAGACACTTTGGCACCAACCGAAATACCTATTGATGAGCTGATGGACAATTAGTCTTTCCTAATTGAAAAATCAACAGATTTGACACCTTAATTTTATGATTTTAGAAGAAGATGATTTAGACGACTTAGAGGGCTTAGACCCTACCGAGGACGCTCCTGCGCTCTACGAGCATTACTCTTTTACAGCAGGCAAAGGGCAAGAACCGCTCCGTGTCGATAAGTTTCTGATGAACTTTGTCGAGAATGCCACACGCAACAAAGTGCAACAGGCAGCTAAGCAAGGCAATATTTTTGTCAATGGAGTGCCCGTAAAGTCAAATCACCGTGTCAAGGCCAACGATGAAGTGAAAGTGCTTTTCCCACATCCACCTCACGAGGACTTGTTAGTGCCCGAAAACATTCCCCTGAACATTGTCTACGAGGACGATAGTTTATTAGTGGTCAATAAGCCTGCCGGTATGGTAGTGCACCCAGGGCACGGCAATTATAGCGGCACGCTCATCAATGCATTAGTATATCATTTCGAACACCTTCCAAACAATAGTAGCAACCGTCCTGGGCTCGTTCACCGCATTGATAAGGATACGAGTGGGCTGCTGGTAGTCGCTAAAACCGAAGAGGCAATGTTGCACCTCACCCAACAGTTCTTCCACAAGACTACTGAACGCGAGTACATAGCCTTGGTGTGGGGCAATATGGAGGAAGACGAGGGAACAGTGCGAGGGCACATAGGGCGGCACCTCAAAGACCGCTTACAGATGGATGTTTTCCCCGACGGGTCGCACGGCAAAGAAGCCGTTACGCACTACAAAGTATTAGAGCGTTTCGGATATGTAACCCTCGTAGCCTGCCGCTTAGAAACAGGCAGAACACACCAAATACGAGTACATCTCAAGCACATAGGACATACGCTTTTCAATGATGAGCGTTACGGAGGCGACAAGATACTGAAAGGGACTACGTTTGCCAAGTACAAGCAGTTTGTAGAAAACTGCTTTGCAGTACTTCCACGGCAGGCCTTGCACGCCAAAACCTTAGGTTTTGAGCACCCTGTAACACACCAGTATTTGCGCTTTGACAGTCAGCTGCCCGACGATATGCAGACTTGTATTGAAAAGTGGAGAGCCTACAAATTGACAAATTAGCAGATTATTAACTCTATTGAAGAAATAACAAATATGGAAAGTAACAGACAGAAGAAAATAGCAGGCATCATTCAAGAGGAATTGGCCAAGGTATTGCAAGCGTCCATTAGAGATGCAGGGCAACACGATTTGATTATATCAGTAACAAAAACAAATGTAACAGTAGACTTGTCGATAGCAAAGGTCTACTTGAGCGTTTTCCCAGAGGCAAGAGCTGCCGAGGTGCTGAAAGGCATAACTGCCAACAGCTCCCTAATCAAGCATAAATTGTCGCAAATCACCAAACAGCAGTTTAGGCGTATGCCCGAGCTGCTCTTCTACATCGATGATTCGCTACAATACATCGAAGGCATTGAACGCTCCCTTAAAGAGGAAGAAAACCCAATAGAAAACCGTGCTTTGCTCTACAAGCGCAAAATGACATAGCAGTGAAGGCAGTTTTTTACATAGCAAGGCGCTATATGTTTGCCAAGAGCTCCCAAAACGTTATCAACATCATCAATAGAGTAACGGCTTTGGTAGTAGTCTTGGGGGGGGCAGCTCTCTTCATTGTCTTGGCAGGCTTTGCAGGGCTTAAAAACTTTACCTTGTCTTTCACCTCCACCTTTGACCCCGACCTAAAAGTATTCCCTAAAACCGGCAAGTACCTTACCCTTACAGCACAAGATACGCTGAACTTGCAACAGCTGCCAGCAGTGGCACATTTCAGCAAGGTATTAGAGGAGCAAGTGTTTCTCACCCATAACCAAAAGAATCACATTGCATACATCAAAGGGGTAGACGAGTCTTACCCTCTGGTGAATGCGGTAGATAGTATAGTAGTACTTGGGGCGTGGGATCTTTTGTCGCCGAATGTAGTGGTAGGAGCAACTATTTTTAATAATTTAGGCCTTAACTTATTAGATGGTTCATCGCCTTTACAAATAGTAGTTCCTAAGGCAGGCAAGGGCAGTATTCTGAATGACCCAATGCCTTATAGGCAGGCTTTTTCGGTAGTGCGTGGCATCTACCAGCTCACAGAGGACTTGGATAAAAAGTATGTGTTTTCATCTTTAGAAGAGGCTCAGTTTCTGCTGAAAGTAGACAAAGAGCAAGTGTCAGCTATTGAGTTGAAATTAGCTCCTAAGGCCAATGAGAAAGAAGTGATAGCAGCACTACACCGAACATTCTCATCGCCTATAGTGGTGAAGAATCGTGTACAGCTAAACGATGCGCTCTACCGTATGCTGAACACCGAGAATGTGGCAGTATACCTTATCTTTATTTTGGTACTCATCATTGCGCTTTTTAATCTTGTCGGGGCTATCATAATGATGATTCTAGACAAGAAAGACGACTTGCAAACACTTTATGCTTTAGGAATGAACGAACGACAAATGCGTCAAATCTTCTTTTGGCAAGGTACAATGGCCTCGGTGATAGGCGCTGTGGTAGGCTTGCTGTTGGGTGGAAGCATCGTCTTGCTGCAGCAGTACTTTTCTTTAGTGATGATAAGTCCTACGCTGGCCTATCCGGTAGCTATTACCCCCTTGAATACACTAGTAGTTTTCTTCACTATTTTGATATTAGGCTTGTTAGCCTCATTAGTAGCTTCTTCTAGAATTAAGCTTAAATAACAAGAGGCTACCCGAAAAAGAATCGGGTAGCCTCTTGTTGTATCAAAAAGAATTTTCTTGCTTACGATGCTTAAATCGTCCTATCGCTAATTGCTCATCTTGTTTTTCTCAACCAAACCAAAGGCAAGCGCTTGCGAAAGCGAAAGGCACAAGCTGAACATCATTCCGCCCCAGAACCCGTGTACCACAAAACCTTTAACCAGTTCGCTTGCCAAGAGCACAATAAAAGCATTGAGAAAAGACAGCACAAAGGCCACCAGAATAGCAGAAAAATAACTCTCAATATGGGCGGCGGTTGAGAAAAGATATTTTATTTGTATAATTCGACTTTTCTCCTTAGATTTGCGCGTTCAAGATTAACAGAAAATAACAGCTCTTAAAATGAAAAAAATACTCCTTTTAATTACATTTTTGTTTTCTGGCCTCTACTGCTTTGGCCAACAGTGGAATATATGGGAAACTTTCAGAACTTCAGAAGAGAGAGAGATACTGCTAAGACGACGCAAACGCGCAGACAAAATATTACTGAAGGGCGACCTCAAAAAACTGCGCGCCTATATGCTGCGAAATGCTTCAAATGCTGAGGGACGCATTACTTTAGATGAGACCTACCACTCGTACGTTTGGCGCTACTTGGTAGAAAACATTTTGGCTAACACTGCCTCAGGAGAGCTTCCTTGGGAATACGCACAAATGGCGATAGAAATAAATGGAAAACTGCAACAACAGTACTACCAACCCTACTACCTATGCCGTTTGTTGCGCTATGCTGAGAAAGACTACTCTCAAAAATACTTAGCTGAAATGCTTGGAGCACTTCTTGACACCGATCCTAGTTATATGCGCAAGGCGTATCAAAAAACAGGTTTGACTTCTATGGAGAGTTATTCTAACTGCAAGCTCAGTAATTTTGATGATTTTGTGCTTGAATATGTTGTAAACAAAGGGAAAATTGATATTCTTAAAAAATTGGAAGATCAGGATTATAGGATTCTTGACCACAAGGAAATTTCAAAAGAGACGTACGAAAAGTTTCCTGAACTTCTGAGTTATTTAATTCACATATCAGCGAAGAAGGTAACTGCAGATGGGGAGAGTATTCTGAAGTTCTTAAATAATTTTCCGGAGAAGGAAGAGTTGATAAAAGACAAACTTGAAGCATATGCCCAAAAACAATATTCTCTAGTAGAAAATGCTCAGAATTATTTAGATATACGGAAAATTCGCGATCTTCACTCTGAAGAATGCTTTCGCTTTCGGAGAATCCACCATATTGTTCCGCATTATTTTGTAGATTTTGATAACAAAGAAAAAGAAATATACGAGAAAGATGTTAAAAAATTAGAGGACATTAAAAATAAGGTGAAAGAGTATATAGAAAGCACTCCTATTTCTATTGAAAATGCATCAATTTTCTCAAATAAATTATCAAATATCTATCCTATTAAATATATTTATTCTGGTGATTATAAAGGAAAGATAGCTGAAAAAGTGGAAATGAGAGGTATCTCGTCTAAGAGACTTTTAACTTATGATTTCTATAAATTTAATCCAAACTATTTTTTTATAGAATATTTTATTTATAATTATGTTGATAATCCTATTGATATAGAAAAGAAAGCTCTTATTGCGGAGGATTTATACCAAATAAGTCATATGGTTGAGATGCTCAAAAAGCATTTTTATTATGAATTAAAATTAACCTATAGTTTTTTTAGTTCCTACAAGGTAATAGATAGAAGTCTAGAAGATTATGAAAAAATAGTTATGGATTATGCCTTAAGTTTTTCAAAAATGCCTAACTATGTTTTAGACAACAATGATTTCAGAGAGAGTATAGCTCCTCTACTTGAGATTAAAAATGCAGAAAGAGAGGCGGCCGTAGCGACTTTTAATGCTCGTTACGACGAAAAGAGCATTCAAAACAATGAAAGGAAACAAAAATGTGTTGGGTGTGAAATACCTGAATTTTACTTAAAAAAACTATATCAATTAGGAGTAGATGAATCTGTAACTATTTATTTAGAAAACAAAAGTAGTTATGAGATTTCGCACAAGGAAGATGGATGGTATTATGGAATATACATCAAACGATTCAAGTCTTTAAATGAATTATTAAGCGAAATTCTAAATGAGTGCGAAAAAAAACATTGCCGATAAGCTGAATTAAAAATACAAAGAGACTGTCCTAACAAAAAGACAGCCTCTTTGTGTTTGCAAAAACTACCTATGCGTTCAACAGTGGTAAAGTGGGGAAAAGAGTAGTTTTTCGTTATCGTGCGGAAAAAACATTGGTAGGGAGTTTCCCTATACGACGCTCTCCCAAAGCCCAACCTACTGCTAAACAACAAACTATACGAAAAAAGTTCCAAGAACCTAAATTCAAGCTACAAAGTTACTAAAACTATCTTTTTTGCAGATAGAAACTAGCTTTTCTTACGTCGAACTGACGTTAAACTACGCTAAAGAAGTAGTAGCTAACCAAACGCAAGCAAGACTATATCAAGCTCCGCCCAGTGCGCACGGGAAAGAAATTAGTATATTCAACGCGGCCATCGCTGACTATAGGTAGTACTCTTATAGTACAAGCTACTGACCTCCCTAAAAATGTAACTGAAAAACAACAGACCTTATAGAGCACAAAAAGCTGCCTGAAAGTGTATTTCAGGCAGCTTTTTCATATCGTTATAAGACCTATCGCTAATTACTCATCTTGTTTTTCTCAACCAAGCCAAAGGCAAGTGCTTGCGAAAGCGAAAGGCACAAGCTGAACATCATTCCGCCCCAGAACCCGTGTACCACAAAACCTTTAACCAGCTCGCTTGCCAAGAGCACAATAAAAGCATTGATGACAAGCAAAAAAAGACCTAAAGTTACAAAAGTGATAGGAATAGAGATGAAGGTGAGAATAGGACGCACCACAGCATTGAGAAAAGACAGCACAAAGGCCACCAGAATAGCAGAAAAATAACTCTCAATATGGGCGCCAACATTGAGGCTGCCAAGCAAGAAAACAAGTGTAGCGGTAATGAATAATCCTATAATGTATCGCATAGAAAATGAAGGGTTTTAGTGTAAAATTCAGTAGGGTTTTGAGCGTGCAACCAGTGTCCTGCCTTGCTGACAGTTTCTATTTTTGCACAAGGAAAATGGGTGTAGATAAGAGGTTCGTCTTCAGGCATTACATATTCTGAAAACTCTCCTTTTAAGAAAAGTGTTCTGCCTTCGAATACGCTGCCGTTAGGCAATTCAGCACCTATTTCAGACTCGTTTTCTATCAGTGCAGGCAGGTTCAAACGCAATCCTAAACGATCTTTGCTTTCCCAATAGAGATTCTTGAGCAAAAACTGGCGAACTCCTACCTCACTTACGTAGGCACTAAGGGCTTTTTCAGCTTCTGAACGCGAATGAATCTCGCTGAAATTGAGCGATGCCAAGCCGCGCAAAAACTGTTCGTGATGTGGAGGGAAGAACTTAGGAGACATATCGGCTACAATTAGCAATTGTACCTTTTCAGGATGCTGAGTAGCAAAAAGCATTGCCGTTTTGCCCCCCATAGAGTGTCCCATTAAGTGGAAAGACTCTAACTGATGTGCCTGGGCATAGGCGAGCAAATCGTTCGCCATTAGTGAATACGAAAACTCAGGGCTATGGAAACTGTGTCCGTGGTTGCGTTGGTCTACTAAGTGTATCTGGAAGCCTGCTTGGGCGTATTGCAATCCCAAGGTACGCCAGTTGTCAGACATTCCAAGGAATCCGTGCAGTATAATAAAAGGGGTTCCCTCCCCTATAATTTGAGAATGTAATATCATTTTAGCTTGTAATTTTGTCTATGAGGAAAATAGTTCATCATTCGGCCATTTGTAAACTTGCTGTAAGAGGGAAGTGATCCGAAAGCTCTAAGTAGTGAGTTTTAAAGTTGTTTACTTCCAAGCGTTTGTCGGGCAAAATAAAATCAATACGCATAGGGAAATACTTGAACTCAAAAGTACGCCCAAAGCCTTTGCCTGCCTCCTGAAAAGCATCGTTTAGGCGGTTTCCACGCAACTTGCGGTAGATGTAGGAATAGGCTGTATTGTTAAAATCACCACAAACAATCATAGGATAACGACACTCTGACTGATGCGCCACAAAACGTGCTACTTGCTCCTGCTGCCTTTCAAAACGCTGAGTGATATTCTCTACTAACTGCTGTTTGTCCTCAGTGAACAAATCGTCCTCTTTGGTACTTACATGGAAAGACTCTAAGTGCAGGTTGTACACCCTAATTGTGTCCTTGCCTATGAGCACATCGGCATACATTCCATTGTTAGTAGTATTTTCAAACTGAAGAGAACCCCAGCGCAATAGTTTGTGTTTGCTGAATAGCGCCAAGCCTATTTTATCCTTAGCTTTTCTGAGCACAACTGCTTTATAGCGATAGCCTTGAGGCACATAGTCAGGGGAATTGTAGTACTCTTGCAGAACGATGAGATCAGGAGCTTCTTGAGTAAAAAAGTCAGATATTTTCTGGGATAGCTCGGCATCGCGATGCCAGTGATAATGGTTAAAAAGACGGACATTGAACGAGAGTAGTTTGAAGCTCTTAGAAGTATCAACCTCTTTGCCCCAAGGTTGCACCCATAGGCCTACATAACCGAAACCTAATAGCAATGTCCCTGCAGAGATGAAAGCTAATGCCTTCCAACGAATCATCCAGTAAATAGCAAAAAGAATGTTTAGTAGCAACAAGCCAGGCATCAGTAGGGCTAACAGAGAGAGGTTGCCTATGTGCTTGGGAGGCAGATAGGGAACCAAGTAGCCCAGCAACAACAGTCCTGCTACGGCTATGTTTGTGTAAAATGCTATTTTGTACAGTGTTTTCAATTACTCAACAGTTATTCATTAAGAAGTTACTTCAGCTGAAATCGAATGTAGGTAATAGGTTTGCCTTGTTCTAAGTAGAACTGCTCGTAAAACGTTTTAATTTCGGTTACTTCAGTAGGCACCCCATCACTGTTGTAAATATGATGATTAGCATAGAGCACCTTATGACCTGCCCCATGTAACAGACCAAGTGTGTAGCCGTGCATAAACTCGCTGTCAGTCTTTAAGTGGATGTACCCCTCTGGTTTGAGAATGTGTTTGTAACGTTCTAAAAACTCGGCATTGGTCAGGCGGTGTTTGGTGCGCTTGTACTTGATTTGAGGATCGGGGAAAGTTATCCAAATCTCACTAACCTCTTCAGCAGCAAAACAGCGCTCTATGAGCTCTATCTGAGTGCGCAAGAAAGCTACATTGGCAATCTTTTCATCTAAAGCAGTCTTGGCACCTCGCCAAAAGCGTGCCCCCTTAATATCGATGCCTATAAAGTTCTTTTCAGGATGGCGTTGCGCTAAGCCTACCGAATATTCTCCTTTGCCACACCCCAATTCCAAAACAATAGGATGATTGTTCTTAAAGTAGACTTCATTCCACCGCCCTTTGTAGGCAAAAGCATCGGAGAGGAGCTCTTCTCGCGAAGGCTGAATGACGTTGGCAAAGGTTTTATTTTCTTCAAAGCGTTTGAGTTTATTCTTGCTTCCCATAGTTTTTCTTGATATTAGGCTATTACGCGTATCGTGTTCTTCACCTTTTCTGCTGTGGCACGCGCTTGACAAAGGTCTGAGTTTACAATAGTAACATGTCCCATCTTTCTGAACGGACGTGTTTCTCGTTTCCCGTAAATGTGAGGAGTAACTCCCTCCATAGCCATTATTTTGTCAATATGTTCATACACTACTTTCCCTTGATAGCCTTCCTCTCCTACCAAATTCACCATTACGGCAGCTACCTTGCTATCCGTATTGCCCAAGGGTAGGTTTAGAACAGCGCGCAGGTGTTGCTCAAACTGATTGGTGTAGGCTGCTTCGATGCTGTAATGCCCTGAATTGTGTGGTCGGGGCGCGACCTCGTTCACCAGAATTTCATCTTCAGCTGTTTGGAAGAGTTCTACAGCCAAGAGGCCTACTACTCCAAAGGTTTCAGCTACTTGTACTGCTATGGCACGCGCTTTTTGGGCGACTACCTCGTCAATACGTGCAGGACATATTACATACTCTACTTGATTGGCTTCTGGGTGAAATTCCATCTCTACCACAGGATAAGTGCATACCTCTCCACTCACATTGCGAGCTACAATCACAGCGAGCTCCTTTTTGAAAGGTATCAACGATTCAGCTATGCATTCACCTTCTGGCAATCGGTTAAGGTCTGTAAGTTGTCGCACTATCTTTACACCATTGCCATCATAACCAAACCGCGCAGACTTCCACACAAAAGGCAAGGAAACAGTACCTTCTGCTATCTTCTCTTTTAAACTTTCTAAACTGTCAAACGCTACAAATGGTGCAGTAGGAATATTATGAGATGCGTAAAACTGTTTCTGGGTGGCCTTGTTCTGAATGCGCTCAATAGTTTCAGGCGTAGGAAATACCTTCACCCCTTCCGCTTGTAGTTGCTTAAGGGCTGCTACATTGACATTTTCAATTTCAATAGTCAGTACATCTACATTTTTCCCAAAATGGTAGACAGTGTCGAAATCGGTTAGGCTTCCCTGTACAAAAGTATTACAAGCAATACGACAAGGAGCTTCAGCCGAAGGGTCAAGTACCTTAGTAGCAATGTCGAACTTACGAGTTTCGGTGAGTAGCATCTTGCCAAGCTGCCCACCGCCGAGGATTCCAAGTGTAAAGTCAGATGAAAAATAATGAGGCATAAACAATACTATTTTATTTCGCGAATCAAGTATATATATACGGGGAAGTGGTCAGAATAGCCCCAAGTGTAGTTGCCGTTGCTCATACTGCGGAAAGGATAACCTTTGTAGCGCCCTTTCGGATTGACCAAATAGGAAGGGTTAAAAATACCAGCTTTCCAAAAGCGATAACTGCTCTTGTCTTCTTTTAGCAAATCGTAGGTAAAGTAAATCTGGTCAAAGAGGTTCCACCCATCTTGATACGCCAAAGAGCCTTGTCCTTTTTTAAGCATCCCTTCCATAGGGTTAAAAAGCTCACCTTGTTTTACATCAGCCTTCTTTTCTTTAGTTTTGAGGACATTCTTAAAGCCAGAGTTGATAGGGTCATCGTTAAAGTCGCCCATTGACATTATTTTGGCATTAGGGTCATTCTTCAGTAGAGAATCGATAATCTGCTTGTTTAAAGCAGCAGCTTTCTCGCGCATCGGACGACTTTTGGCTTCTCCTCCTAAGCGTGAAGGCCAGTGATTGACAATAAAGTGTACCATCTCGCCATCCAACTCGCCAGAAACTAGCAGTTGGTCGCGTGTATAAAGCGGCCTTCCATCTTCTTTGATAAGGTGCAGAGGATGAGGAAACGAAGAGATGGGTTTAAAAACACTCTTTTTGTAAATGAGAGCCACATCTACCCCCCTAGCATCGGGAGAGTTGTAATGTACAATACCGTAATTATACTTTTTAAGATATTCAGTATTGATAAGATCTGCTATAACAGCCTCATTTTCTATTTCGGCCAGTCCAACAATATCAGGAGCGTGATGGGTAACATCGGCTCCTATTTCAGAAATCACCTTAGCTATTTTATGAACGTGGTCTTTATAAACCTTACTTGTCCAACGGTCAGCCCCATTAGGGGTACGGTCGTCGTCAAAAGTATGAGGGTCGTTAATCGTGTCAAAAAGATTTTCTACGTTGTAAAAAGCTACAGTGCGCACTCCAAACTTCTTTTCTTGTGCACAAGCCGTAAGAGTAGTGAATAGCCCCAAAGCTAAGATTGCCATTTTTTTCATTGGTTATAACGTTTAAAATGTTACTATTTTAAAATCTCAAAAGAGTTAATTGTACGAGGTAGGAGGTCTGCTTTCTTAAAGCAAATTCCGCGCCAACTACTCATCATTTTTCTTTCTTCCAAAAAGACGATTGAAAAAACCTTCTTTCTTTTTAGAAGAAGTTTCCTGCTGGGTAGGCGTAGCTGATGCCGAAGGGTCCATTATATCATCAATAGAGATGTCTTGTTCCTCTTCATCGATGTCGTGCAACTTGCCCTTACGCTCAAAAATGCGGTAATGAATTTCTCCTGCCCTAACAGTATCGTTGGTAGGAGGTTCGCTGAGTAGACGGTCTAAAAAGCCCTCTTGCACCACCGACTCGCACCCAAGTACCTGTTCGCGCACCTCATCGCTTACCTCAAAAGTTGCTTTTGTCAGCGCATTAAATTTAGCGTTGCGATTGAGCTGTTGCACAAAGAGAGCTGCAATAGGCAAAGCTGAGTTGGCTCCTTGACCTATCCGTGTGCTGCGAAAACCTATCTGTTGGTCGTTGCCCACCCAAGTTATCATTACGAGCTTAGGCAACAAGCCTGCAAACCAACCATCTTTGTTGTCCTGAGTTGTACCTGTTTTTCCAGCCAAATCATTGGTAAGGCCATAAGCACCACGCATACGCGAAGCCGTTCCTTCGTTTACAGTAGCTCTCATCAGCTGGAGCATTGTTTGGGCATTGGCCTCAGTAAGTGCTGCAGCTTCTTTTTTAGGCTGATGTTGCCAAATAATTTTTCCAGCCTTGTCAGTAATTTTTTCAATAAAATAAGGTTGAGAAGGGACTCCCTTATTGGCAAAAGTAGTATAGGCTTTAGCCATTTCTATCAAAGGTAGTTCGGCGGAACCCAAGGCAATAGAAGGTACTTCGGGCAAGGAAGAACTGATACCCATAGCTTTCGCTTTTGCCAAGACATTGCCCAAACCAGCATAAAAAAGTGTTTGCACTGCGATAGTATTCAGCGATTCGCGGAGTGCCTTTCCTACCGAATAGTAAGTATAAGGGTCATCAGTAGTTTGGGAGGAGTTTTTCGGAGACCAATACTTGTAGGTGGCATAAGTGAGTGCCCGAGGAGAAAAGTGGGTACACACAGGCATCCCTCTCTCCAAAGCCGTTGCATAGACAATAGGTTTGAAAATAGACCCTACCTGACGCTTGCTCTGGTAGATATGGTCATACTTAAAATGTTCAAAATCAATACCCCCCACATAACTCTTGATAGCTCCTGTTTGAGGCTCTACACTTACAAATCCTGTGTTGAGCAATCGGGTATAGAAAGAGAGGCTATCTAAGGTACTATGCTTTTGTACATTGTCTTTCTCGTAGAAGCTCAAATCCATTGGCTTCTTTTCGCTTAGTTTTTCCCATATTTCAGCTTCAGAGTAGCCCTCAGCTTTAAGACTTTTGTAGAGAGGCAAGCGCTTGGCCTCTTGTTTCAGCCAATCAGAAGTTACCAGCCAAGGAGCTTTTTTGCCATAAGCCACTTCAAACTCTTTTTGGAGGTGCTGCAAGTGTTTCCTGACTGCCTTTTCAGCGTATTCCTGCATCGTACGGTCAAGTGTTGTGTAGATACGCAAGCCGTCTTTGTAAATATTGTAAGAAGAGCCATCTGCTTTTTTGACCTCCTTTAAGATTTCAGGCAACTGCAAGCGTATTTGTTCGCGCAGATAAGGAGCAAATCCTTCGTTGTCCAAAGAATTGTAAGCGATGCGGAGGCTATCCTTGCGATGTACCTCATAAGCCTTCTCAGAGAGGAGACCGTTTTTCTTCATTTTAGAAAGCACCACATTGCGGCGTTCTTCGCTTCGCTGAGGAGCTGTACGGGGGTTATAGCTATTGTTTGCCTTAAGAGTTCCTACTAAAGTAGCAGCCTCATTCAAAGTAAGTTCTTTAGTAGGCTTGCTGAAAAATCTATGCGAGGCAGTTTCAATGCCGTAAGTATTGTCGCTAAAGGGAACAGTGTTTAGGTAGAGAGTAATAATTTCCTGTTTAGAATAGACCTTTTCAATTCGGCGTGCAATAATCATCTCTTTGATTTTATGCACAGGCATAGAGAGTTTTCCATACTGCTGTCCGCGTCCAAAGAGGTTTTTAGCCAACTGCATTGTTAGGGTACTCCCACCACCAGAAGCGTCGTCTTGTAAGAGAAATGTTTTGAAGAAAACCCTAAGAAGACTCCTCGTATCTACCCCGTTGTGTTCGTAAAAACGCTCATCTTCTGTAGCAATGAGGGCATTGACTAAGTAAGAGGGAAAATCTTTGTACTCAATTTTAGTACGGTCGAAAATATAAAACTTGCCGATAAAAACACTGTTGGCATCGTAAATAAGGCTTGCCTCGGCCTGACGCAGCTCTTTAAGTTCTTCTTGTGAGGGAAGTTTGCCAAATACGCCAAAGAAAATCAACAAGATAAGTAGCAATAGGCTTCCTCCTACTACTGCTGCAGGAATACCTATCCATTTGAGGTAGAACTTCTTGCCTTTTCCGCGTAGCGAGTAGAAAGCAAAAGGAATGGCTATGATAGCCAACACAAAAGCCATCCACAGCATTCTAGCACTGAAAATAAGAGCTTTATACATCATTAAAGCTAAAGCAAAACAGCCTTCCAACAGGCGGGAAAGGAGCGGTGCTATGGCAAAAAGAGCTTTAATAAGCCACTCTTTGAATGATATATGGTTGTGAGGCATAGTGGTTGTATGTATGATGCTGCAAAGATAGTACTTTTTCGGTAAAGTGCAAAAAGTTCTAAGGGGAGCAGGTCGTTGAACTGAAAGAGGCTGGCAAAGAGAAAGGAGATTGTAGCTCTTGAGGAATCCTTCGGTATCTATTCGAAAAAGTTGGAGAGGAGTTGGTCGTTTTTGGAAAAGAGGCAGCCTTTGAAAAAGCCTATAAAGAAAAATAGGAAGTAATTGAGGGTGGTAAGAGAGCTGTTAAAGTTCAGAAAACTGTTTTTAGTTTTTAAAAAGTAATGTATTTCTCAAAATAACGAGAGATTTCTTTTAGTTCTTCGCGGTAGAAGTCATCTTCTTTTTCTACGAGAATACCATAGCCATAACGGCGGAAAGACTGAAGTATCTCAGTGAGTTGGTGGCAACTGATTTTTAGGGTAATATGCACTATACCTTCTGAAAAATTAGAAAGGTACATAGCGAGTAGCCTACCATTGTTCGTTTCTACAATCTGAGCTATTTGAGCAAAGGAATAGTTGTTTTCTTCTTTAGAAAGTATCAAATAATGCCCGACTTCTTTGATGAAAGGGGTCTCGGAGAGTTGCGACACGAAGTCTGATAGGTGGTAGTAGCCCATATAGCTATTAGGAGCAGCTACCACTGGAAGCATATTGGTGCGATGGGCAGCAAACTGCTCCATTACCTCGTCCCAAGGACTGGTAGCAAATACACAATAGGCATCAAAAAGGCCTTGAAAATCGGCAAGAGAGGCTTCAGGAGGAGCATCTTGGAGGAGATGTTTGTCCAAAACTCCTACAAAAGTTCCTTCGTGCGAGAGAGGTAAGGTCGAAAGCCCGTGAGTTTCAGCTATCAGCTTAGCTTCTTCTACAGTAGTTTCGAGGCCTATGTATAAATCATGTCGTGTCATACTTTTTAAACTTTAATAACAATCTGTTTTGAGCTGTCCTCTGTTTTCAAACTCAGACAAAGAGCAGTGCAGATGGTCTTGGCAAATGCGTTCTAAAGTTTCTTTTACGGCTTTTAGCATTGCCATAGAACCACAAATCATTATAACTCCTTTGTTTTGAAGTAGCTGAGCAAAGAAAATAGCTTCTCTTTTCAAAATGTCTTGTACGTAGAAATGTTCACCTTCACGAGAGAGGGCTTGCCAATAGGTCGCTATTTTCCCCTCGCGAGTAAACTGTTCTATATAAGGGCGATAGATTTCTAAAGAAGCCTCACGCCGGCATCCCCATATCAGGGTGATAGGTTTCTTATGCGTATTTTCGGCTATCATTCCCATAAAAGGTGCCATCCCCGAACCATTGGCAATACACACTACTTGAGGTGCTTTTTTAGGAAAGTGAAAAGAGTGATTCTCAATGAGTGATGCCTGCAAAGAGTCGCCTATTTGCAAATTGTTCAGCAGGTTAGACACTACCCCTTGTGAATGTAGCTTCACACTCAACCACACATTTCCTTGGTATTTGGCAACCGAATAGAGTCGTTCGCGCCCATCTTCAGGGGTAATCCCCAAGAGGTCTCCCGAGACAAAACTACTTTTTTTAGACGGACAGAGGGCTATTAGGAAAATATCGTCATCCATTACGGGCGTTTTCTCTGCTACGCTGAAAGTGAGTAGTTTCCGCTGAGGCTGTACGCTGAAATCATCAGGTAAAGCCAAAGTGAGCTTTTGAGCCATAGCCCAAGCCGTTGCCCACGCTTTAAACTGACCGAAATCTCGTTTGTTTACGGTATGCAAAGAAAGGACACATGCTGTCTGTGCAGTAGCTGATAATAGCTGGTCTACTTCTTTGGCATATTTACAGAAATTAGGGTAGGTCTCAGAACCAAAACCGAGTACGCTATACGCCAAAGGTTGTGCGGGGGGATATTTCGCCCATAAGTGAGCAAAATGAGTTGCACTGTTAGGTGCCTCTCCGTCGCCATAAGTGCAAGTAAATACAATAAGTTGCTCTGCTTTAGCAAAACGAGTGTAGGCGTTCATATCGGTTAGGTAGGAACGTTTGCCTAAACGGAGGAGTTCGTTGTGAAAAAGGATAGCAAACTTGCGAGTGGTATCCCCTTCGGTACCTACTAACACGATGTATTCACATTCGCTTTTATCAAACGGATTGT
>CAUQNY010000029.1:0-24790 GCA_963519425.1 uncultured Capnocytophaga sp. | reverse complement strand
GAGAGGTTGTGGTTGGAGAGGTTGTGGTTGGAGAGGTTGTGGTTGGAGAGGTTGTGGTTGGAGAGGTTGTAGTTGTAGTTGGTGTAGTTGTAGTTGTAGTAGTTGGCAAAAGAACTACTGTAGCCGTAGCTGTATCACAAGGAGCCTTTCCTTTGAGTGGGCAAAGTTGATAGTGCAAATAGTAAGTCCCCGCTGGAGTATGGGCGGGAACAGTGATTTTTCCTTGTAGATTGATGTTCAGAAGGTACTTATTGTTAGAGTCTTTAGAGCCTCCCAAGACTCTTAGGATAACTGTTTTTGTGGTAGGTGTTTTAGTCCTAAAACGGTCATTATTAAAAATGCTGGGGGTAGTAATTGTAGTAGTGCTGACAGTGAATGTAAAGGTATCATCTTGAGCGATAAGAGTGTTTATGGTCGGTGTAGTTGTTGTTGGAGTAGTTGTAGTAGGTGTGGTTGTAGTCGGAGTAGTTGTTGTTGTAGTAGTCGTAGTTGTAGTTGTAGTAGTCGTAGTTGTAGTAGTCGTAGTTGTAGTAGTCGTAGTTGTATTAGTCTTTGCTAAAAGAACTACTGTAGCCGTAGCTGTAGCACAAGGAGCATTTCCTTTGAGAGGACAAAGTTGGTAGTGCAAATAGTAAGTTCCTGCAGGAGAGTGTGGGGGGACAGAGAGTTGTCCTTGTAGATTGATGTTCATAAGGTAGTTGTTGTTAGAGCCTTTAGAGCCTCCTAAAACTCTTAGGATAACTGTTTTTGTGGTAGGAGTTTCGCTACTAATACGGTCGTTTTCAAAAACGCTAGTAGTAGTAAGTGTAGTAGCGCTGACAGTGAGTGTAAAGGTATCATCTTGAGCGATGAGAGTATTTATTGTCGGGGTACTTGTGGTTGGGTTGTTTGTAGTTGAGGTATTTGTAGTCGGGGAACTTGTAGTAGAAGTACTTGTCTGATTCTTTGGCAAAAGAACTACTGTAGCCGTAGCTGTAGCACAAGGAGCATTTCCTTTGAGTGGACAAAGTTGGTAGTGCAAGTAGTAAGTCCCTGCAGGAGTATGGGCAGGGACAGAAAGTTGTCCTTTCAGATTGATGTTTAGTATGTACTTATCTTCGGAATTTTTGGAACCTCCCAAAACTCTTAGGATAACTGTCTTTGTAGTAGGAGTTTCAGTGCCAAAACGGTCGTTGTTAAAGACGCTAGGGGAGGTAAGTGTAGTAGCACTAACGGTGATTGTAAAAGTATCACCTTGAGCGATGAGAGTGCTTATGCTTGGGCTAGTTGTAGTTGGAGAGCTTGTAGTTGGAGAGGTTGGAGTTGAGGTACTTGTCTGATTCTTTGTTAAAAGAACTACTGTAGCCGTAGCAGTAGTACAAGGAGCATTTCCTTTGAGAGGGCAAAGTTGATAGTGCAAATAGTAAGTTCCTGCAGGAGTGTGTGCAGGGATAGTGAGTTGTCCTTTCAGATTGATGTTCAGAAGGTAGTTATTGTTAGAGTCTTTAGAGCTCCCCAAGACTCTTAGGATAACTGTTTCTGTAGTAGGAGTTTCAGTTCCAAGTCGGTCATTATCAAAGACACTAGGAGTAGTAAGTGTATTGGAGCTGACAGTGAGTGTAAATGTATCATCTTGAGCGATGAGAGTATTGATGGTTGGGGTACTGGTACTTGTTGTTGTTGTGGTTGTAGTGGTTGTAGTGGTTGTAGTTTGAGAGGAGCTTTGATTTTTGTGCAAAAGAACTACTGTAGCCGTAGCTGTAGCACAAGGAGCATTCCCTTTGAGTGGACAAAGTTGGTAGAGTAAGTAGTAAGTTCCTGCAGGTGTATGAGTAGGGACAGAGAGTTGTCCTTTCAGATTGATGTTTAAGAGATAGTTGTTAGCAGAATCCTTAGAGCCCCCTAAGACTCTTAGGATAACTGTTTTTGTAGTAGGAGTCTCAGTTCCAAGTCGATCATTATCAAAGACGCTAGGAGTAGTAAGTGTATTGGAGCTGACAGTGAGTGTAAATGTATCATCTTGAGCTCTAAGCCTTTCAATAGTTTGATTTCCGTCATCAGTAACTGTCCCTTGATGCTTCTGGCTCTCATCAACCACAATCACTATTACAGTTGCTTCAGAACATTCTTCTACAGTAGGTCTGCAAATTCTATACTGCAAAAAGTATTTTCCTACACGGAGGTCAGCAGGTACAAGTAACTGACCTTTCAAATTAAATGACAATAGGAAACCTCCCTCTGATCTTTTGCTCCCTCCTACAATTCTTAATCTTACTGTTTGGAACGTTGGTATTGCTCCATCTATCAAGTCATTGTCAAAAAGGCTTCCAGAAGTTGTTTGTTCAGTATGGTTAGTAGTAACGGTAAAGGTATCACCTCTTGCTATAAGCTGTGCATTTGCTGTTACTGTTAAGAATACTAAAATAGATACGAATACTATAATACGACCTATCTTCATTCTTTACCTCATAAGGTGGTTAATTACGAGGCAAAAGTAAAATTTGTTTTGCCTAAAAGCAAATCTTTTGTGTTAAAATTAGTGTTTTTTTACTATCTTTTTCTATCGTAGAATGAACTCTACTCGCTTGTTTGCTTGGTGCTCTTCTTCTTCACAAGGTACTCCTTCTGTACAACCATTAACTAATTGTGTCTCTCCGTACCCTTTAAACGTAATTCGCTTAGGTGAAATACCCTTTCCGATGAGCCAATTACCAATCGATTGTGCGTGGATTTCTGTTTGGTTCATATTGTATTCCTCTCCTCCTCGGCTGTCAGAGTGCACCTTAATGTCTAAGGATACCGATGGATGGGCTTCCAAAAAAGCTACTATCTTAGCCAGTTGTACTGATGCATCGTATCGTATGTTCGTCCGCCCATAATCAAAATGAATATTGTCAATAGCAAACGGAGTGGCCAGATTGTCGCCTTCTTCTACTACTATAGTATGAGGGTGCAACACAAGGTATTTTTGCTGATTTTCTCCTTCCATAACTATTGGTAGAGTTGCTACTTCGTAACCTTGTTTGGTGATTTCAATATATCCATACTGAAAGTCAGCAGGAATTTTTTTGTTAGGCAAGATGAAAAAGCCGTTGAGGTCACTTTCATCTGTAAGGACTGTTTTCATTGTTATGTCTACCAAAACTACTTTTGCATTGCTTAGTACTTGACCTGTCTCAGCATCACTCAGCAGTCCCATTATCTCGTTATTAGGAGAAATTTTGGCTTTTGTTATCTTCTTTTCTTGTAGCAACTTGTTGAAAAATGCAATAGATTCTTTAGTGAACGATGCATATTGTTTTTCTGCTTCCGATTTCTTGCCGATAGCTTCTAAAACCTTTCCGTATTCGTAGTAGTCTATGGGCGAATTCTGATAAATAATACTGTTCACCAATTTTTCATACCAAGGATAAGCACGAGGGTAAATCTGGTTGGCATAATGGTAGTGAGCTATCCTGCTTACGACCTCTTGGGTTTCATATCCTTTTTCTGCAATGTCTTGATAGAGAGTGGCGGGAGTTATCTCTATCTGTGCTTGGGCGATGGCCATTCTTCCTAAAAGAATCAACCAAAAAAATCTTGTCTTCATCACTATTCTATTTTTAAAGGACTTGCTTAGGTTATTTGCAAAAGTTCTTTTGGAACTCTATGCTGAGAGAATTTAAAATCAAACAGCTCTTGTATTTCCGCTACAAAGTTACAACTTATTCTTTCAAAAAACAAAGACTGCCCCTTAAAAAAGAGGCAGCCTTTTGTAAGATTGTTTTTAGCGAGATACTAAAAATAAGCGTTCAAGGTTGCTGATAGAACACCCAAACCTTTTTCACTTCCGATGTTGAAGCCTATTCTGTTAGTATCAGCATTGCCATCGCTTGAGTACACGAAAGAAACACCATAAGTGTATTGTGCTCCCAATGCTACTTTAGGGAAGATGAAGTATTCAACTCCTGCAAAACCTTGAGCACCTAAACCGAAGCCCATAACTTTTTTAGCAGGAGAAGCAAAGCCTAGCAATCCATCTACTCCGTAGAATCCTTGTAGGCGGGTAGTACCTTTTCTCCATTCTTTACCGTAGCCTACAGTTAAACCAAACTTGGTAGTAGCATCTACATCTTTTTGTTTTGAAAAGTTGAAGTTGAAACTTGCAATGTAGCGAGTAGCTTGTGTATCAGAGTCAAATTTCTTTCCAACTAAGCTGATAGTGGTATTACTAAACAAACCACTGCCAAGATCTAACATATTTTCAGTTTCTTGGAAAAGATCTTTAGAACTGTTGTTGGTTTTGCCATTGAAAGCATTACCAATGTAGTTCAAAGCATTGCCTGCATTGAAGCCAATAGACCAGTCTCCTTGTTTAGGCAAGTATTGCTCACCTTTAGAAGACACCAAGTTTTGTGCAGAAAGTGCGCCAAAAGCAAAAACTGCTGCAAATGATAAAATAATTTTTTTCATTGTATGATGTTTTATTAATTATAATAAGGCAAAAGTATGCTTTTTTAAGATAACTACCAAATATTTTAAGACAAAATTTCAGTCCTAATAGGCCTTAGCAAACAGTACTCTTCGGCTCGAAGGCTTGCCAGAATAGATGCATATACCTGCTTCTTCTTTGGCTTCCAAAGGAATACAGCGGATAGTAGCTTTGGTTTCTTCTTTGATGAGAGCTTCTGTTTCAGGGGTGCCATCCCAGTGGGCTGAAAGAAAACCACCTTTGGTTTCCAATACTTCTTTAAATTCTTCGTAACTGTTCACTTCTGTGATATGGTCATCCCGATATGTCAAGGCTTTGTTGTAAATATTTGCTTGAATATCTTGAAGCAGTTGTTGTATGTGGGCTACTATTTGGCCACCAGAAATTGTTTCTTTTGTAAGAGTGTCGCGGCGCGCCACTTCAAAAGTATTGTTTTCTATATCGCGTTGTCCTACTGCCAAGCGTACTGGTACTCCTTTTAGTTCATACTCGTGGAATTTGAACCCTGGCGACTGGGTATCTCTGTCATCAAACTTCACACTGATACCTTCTTTCTTAAGGGCATCTACCAAAGGTTGTATATGGCAGCGTACGTTTTCTAGCTGTTCTTCCCCTTTGTAGATAGGCACAATCACCACTTGTATAGGAGCTAAATTAGGAGGCAATACTAGCCCGTTGTCATCGCTGTGGGTCATTATGAGGGCTCCCATTAGGCGGGTAGAAACTCCCCAAGAGCTCGCCCATACATACTCTTGTTTACCTTCTTTAGTAGCGTATTTCACCTCAAAAGCTTTTGCAAAATTCTGACCTAAGAAGTGAGAGGTTCCTGCTTGTAGGGCTTTCCCGTCTTGCATTAGGGCTTCTATACAGAAAGTCTCATCAGCTCCTGCAAAACGCTCACTTTCGCTTTTTACACCTCGTATCACAGGAACAGCCATAAAGTTTTCTACAAAAGTGGCGTATACATTCATCATCTTTTCTGCTTCTTCTATTGCTTCTGCTTTAGTTGCGTGAGCGGTATGCCCTTCTTGCCATAAAAATTCTGCTGTGCGCAAGAATAGTCGGGTGCGCATTTCCCAGCGCACAACATTCGCCCATTGATTGATGAGTATTGGCAAGTCGCGGTAAGATTGTATCCAGTTCTTATAGGTACTCCAGATGATGGCTTCAGAGGTAGGACGTACAATTAGTTCCTCTTCCAATTTAGCTTCGGGGTCTACAATCAGTTTCCCCTTTTCATTTGGATCAGTTTTTAAACGGTAGTGGGTTACTACAGCACATTCTTTAGCAAACCCTTCGGCATTCTTCTCTTCAGCTTCAAAATAGCTTTTGGGCACAAATAGAGGAAAGTAAGCATTCGTGTGTCCTGTTTCTTTGAACATTCTGTCTAGTTCAGCTTGCATCTTTTCCCAGATAGCATAACCATAAGGCTTAATTATCATACAGCCACGCACGCCTGAGCTCTCAGCCAAGTCGGCTTTTACTACCAATTCATTGTACCACTTAGAGTAGTCTTCGCTTCTCGATGTTAGATTTTTGCTCATATTTCTTTTTAAACTCTTTTTATTGGTCTGGAAGTGTGTTTCTTCACGACTTTGTTTTTTGGGGCAGGGCTCTCTTTCGGCTGATAGTGCAAACATTTTTCTATGTAATAGTCATCTTGGTTGCGAATTAGCCCTGCTACATTATTGTTGAACCATATTTCACCTAAGCTAGCTTTTAGATGCTTGCTGATGTCATAGGCATTTCTTTTGAAGTTGAGGTGTATCCTGCGTTCTTTTAAAAACTTTCCAAAGGCCGTTAGCA
Source organism: uncultured Capnocytophaga sp. (assembly GCA_963519425.1). Classification (GTDB taxonomy): domain Bacteria; phylum Bacteroidota; class Bacteroidia; order Flavobacteriales; family Flavobacteriaceae; genus Capnocytophaga. The sequence continues at coordinate 18,534 of CAUQNY010000029.1, read as the reverse complement.
TCTCTTGAGGTATCTTGTACTCGCTTATGAAATAGCTTTTGTGTGGTTTGTTGTTCAGTTGAGGGTGTTTGTCCAAATACTCAAATAGAAAGAAATTAGTGAGTCCAGAGGTTAGAATCTCGTTCACCATACTACTTTCCGGCTTCATATCTATGGGCACGTACACATCGGGGTAAATACCGCCTCCTCCATATACCATTTTCCCTTTAGGGGTTTTAAATTTTAATGAGTCGGGTACCGTAGCCTCATCTATTTGGAAACTCCTGCGTTGGTGTCGTAGTTGGTAGGGCTTTTGTATAGAACGCCCTGTGGGGGTGTAGTATCGAGCTGTAGTGAGTCGTACTGCCGACCCATCGGGAAGTGGCATCTCGCTTTGTACAAGTCCCTTCCCAAAAGTGCGTCGTCCTACTATCACTCCGCGGTCGTTGTCCTGCAACGCACCTGCTACAATTTCGCTTGCCGATGCACTGTTCTCATTCACCAAAATAAACAAGGGTTTATCCTCAAACAGCCCTCCATCGGTAGCGTAGGTTTCCTCTATTTCTCTCCTATTGTTCTTTGTGAACACTATCATCTTGTTTTTGTGCAGAAACTCATCAGCCATTTGTATTCCTACATTGAAGAAACCGCCAGCATTGTTGCGCAAATCCAAGATAAGGCTGTTGATGTTTTCTCTTTCAAGAGCTTTTAGGGCAGCTGTAAACTCTTCAGTAGTAGTTTCAGCAAACTTGTTAACCCTGATGTACCCTAAGGTGTCGTTCACTTTGTAAAAGCAATCTACACTTTTTATGGGGATAAATTTTCGCTCTATGGGTACTTTGAAAAGGCTATCTGTCTGTTTTCGGTAGATGGTCAACTCTACTTTTGATTCCATTTCGCCTTTCAGAATATTTTTTATTTTCTCTGTGCTCAGATGTTTTTTGAAGAGAGTATCATTGCCTGCCATCAGAATTCTGTCTCCAAAGCGGATACCTTTCTTACGGGCATCACTCCCATCGATGGCGCGGATAACGGCAATACTATCTTTATAAACATAAAAGCTAATACCTACTCCTACAAACTTGCCGCTCATTGTCTCAGCTACTTCTTGAATATCTGTCTTAGCAATGTAGGTAGAATGTGGGTCTAATCGGCGCAAGATACTGTTGATAGTCAAATCTACAATACTGTCGGTGTCCACCTTGTCTACATAGTCTTCCTCTATATAGTCTATCAGCTTCCCTAATTTTACTTTGTAAGGATTCTCGGGAATAGTATCTACATCACTGATAGGCATCGGGATGGGAGGAGGTGGTTTCGGGATGTAAAAATTGGCCAGAGTACGCCCTAATACTAACCCAAGGGCTAAGGCAGCCCCTATAATAGTAGGAAGTATGTAGTACTTGTTTTTCATCAGAATATTCTATTTGCCAAAATGGCCTATTCCTTCTTTGATCCATTGTAGGAACTCATCAGCTTCATCGGTAGAAAGAGTATAACCTATAGGGGCTGCTAAGTTTTCTTCTTCGTGGTTTATAAGCACATAGAAAGGTTGTGTGTTAGCTTTGTAGCGCAAGGTCTGGAACTCACTCCATTTTTGCCCAATGGTCTTAATCATTTTTCCTTCTCGTATTTTCGAACGGGTAACATCTTTTTCGGGCAGAGGACGTTTGTCGTCTACGTACAGCGAAACTAATACAACCTCATTTCTCAGTGCTTCCAATACTTGTGGCGAAGGCCATACGTTTTGTTCCATTTTGCGGCAGTTCACACACGACCAGCCTGTGAAGTCTAACAGTACAGGCTTGTTCACTTGTTTAGCGTATGCCAATCCTTTGTCGTAATCGTCAAAGGTAACTATATTATGAGGTTTGAAAAGGTGTGCCCCTTCAGGGAGGCTTCCTTCGTCTATGCCAGCTGCACTACCTCCTGCGGTGTACCCCACACCATAAGGAGACTCACTGTAGTGTTGTGGGGGAGGAAAAGCGTTGATAAGGTTCAGCGGGGCTCCCCATAACCCCGGAATCATATATATTGTAAAACTGAGGGTAACCAATCCTAAAACTAATCGGCCTACAGAGATGCGATCAGAGGTGTCGTCGTGGGGCAAGCGTATCTTTCCAAAAAGATAGAGCGAAAGGGCTCCAAAAATAGCAATCCAAATAGCAATGAATACCTCGCGTTCTATCCAGTGGTATTGTAGCACCAAATCAGCATTAGAGAGGAATTTGAAAGCTAAGGCCAACTCAAGAAAACCTAACACTACTTTCACAGAGTTCATCCATCCTCCCGATTTAGGCAAAGAATGCAACCAACCGGGGAAAGCAGCAAATAGTGCAAAGGGTAGGGCAATAGCCAAAGAGAAACCAAGCATCCCTACTATAGGCGCAATTCCTCCTTCCGAAGCCGCTTGAACCAACAGAGTTCCTACGATAGGCCCTGTACACGAAAAGGACACGATTGCTAGTGCTAATGCCATAAAGAAGATACCTACAAAACCAGTCCGGTCAGCTTGAGCATCTATTTTCGTACTCCAAGAGCTCGGAAGGGTTATTTCAAAAGCTCCTAAGAAAGAGATGGCAAAAATCACTAAGATGAAAAAGAATACTAAGTTGAAAATAAAATTACTAGCCAAAGCATTCAGCGCATCAGCTCCAAAAGCACGAGTAATTGCAGCTCCCAAAAGTACATAAATTACAATGATAGAAATACCGTAGTAAAGGGCATTCTTAATCCCTTTAGCTTTTGATTTGCTCTGCTTCGTAAAGTAGCTTACAGTCATCGGAATCATAGGGAACACACAAGGGGTTAGCAAAGCTGCAAAGCCCGAAAGGAACGAAATAAAAAAAATAGTCCAAAGCCCCTGATGCGAAACAGGACTATGTCCCGCAGGAGAACTAGGTATTGCTTTTACCGATGTAGTTTCAGTAGCAGTTTCAGAACCATTGAGGTTTAGGTTGAACTGAGGTGTTAGTCCTGTAGGGGCTGATGCCAGAGTAGCTTCTGAAAGGTTAAAAGTCAAATCTACCGTATCTGGTGGCAAGCAGTTGCTGTCATCGCAGCTCATAAACTCTACCTCGCCTTTTACAGTTTTAAGGGGCTCAAGCACTTTAATGTGCTGTTTGAATACTGCTTGGTTGTGGAAATAGCTGATCTCCATATCAAAAACCTTGTCATGTTTCTGTATGGGCGGTGTTTCTTCTGTTTTGCCTACGAGTTCAATGGCAGTATGCTTCTCAAAGGTAAAAGTAGTGGGAATAGGCCCCTTGGGTGGAATATTTTGAGCGTAGAGCTTCCACCCTGCCTCTATCGAAGCTGTCGCTACTAGGTAGTACTCTGTGTCATTGATTTTCTCTACTGAAGTAGTCCATTTTACAGGAGTGTGAATCTGTGCATTAGCTATCCAAGCTACTGCTAGCAATATAAATGTAAGTATTCTCTTCATCAAAATTAAAGTTATAGTGAATGAGTTCCAAGCCGCAAAATTACAACAAAATAATGAAATGTACAATATTTAATTAGTGCTCACACATTTCGTCTTTTGCAAGTCTTGCCATATAAAAACCGTCATATCCTGAACGGTGTGCCAAGATGATTTCTTCAGCCTCTAATTTAAAATCTTTCCCTGCTTCTGATGCCAAAAAAGCAGCTACCTGCTTTTGGTTTTCAGAAGGAAGAATAGAACAAGTCGCATACACCAGCTTACCTCCTTTTTTCAGTAGTTTGCTGTACTGTTGTAAGACACCTTGTTGTGTGCGGCGTATCTCGTCCAAAAAATCAGGGCGCAATTTCCACTTAGCGTCAGGGTTGCGTCGCAACACCCCTAGACCACTACAAGGGGCATCTATCAGCACACGGTCAGCGGTACCTTGCATTCGTTTCAGGTGTTTAGGGTCTATTAGTCGAGTTTCTATGTTGTGGATGCCATTGCGTCGTGCCCTGCGTTTGAGCTCTTGCAACTTCTGTTCATAAATATCCATCGCTATGATTTGACCTTTGTTTTGCATCAGGGTAGCCAAGTGCAATGTCTTGCCACCTGCTCCAGCACAAGTGTCTATTACGCGCTTCACGCTTTCGTCTATTTGCAAAAAAGGAACTACCCTTTGCGAGGAGGCGTCTTGCACTTCAAATAGTCCATCATTGAAAGCCTGACTCTTGAAAACATTCCCTCGTTCTAGTAATTGTAGGGCATTAGGGTAATTTTTAAGAGGAAAACTGTCTACTCCTTCTTGCTTGAGAAATTGCTGCACCCTTTCAATGCTTGTTTTCAATGTATTCACACGCAGTACTACTGGAGCCAACTCGTTCAGTGCGTGTAGTTCTTTTTCCCAAAGTGTCTCGCCCAATTCTTCAGTTCCCAGAGTGTCCAACCAGTCTGGTACCGATTCGCGCAGTTTCCTCACTTTAGAGAGCTCATCAAATTTACCTTTGATACGTCGTATAGGGGTATCTTCAAAATAGTTTCCCCAATCGGGCAGAGCAATGCCTTTTAGGGTAGCCCATACAGCAAACATTCGTCGCAAGTTGTGTACAGAAAAAGGTTCACGTACCTCCCCAATCTCGGCATAGAGCCGCTTCCAGCGCACTATGTCGTAAATCGTTTCAGCGATGAATGCCCTATCTCTTGCTCCCCATCGCTTGTCCTTTTTCAGTTGTTTTTCTACCACCTTATCGGCGTATTGTTGCTCATTAAAGATAAAGGACAATCCTTCTGCAACAGCATCTACTAAGTTTCTGTGTAATTTCATTCTATCAAAAAAATGGAGACTCCTAAAAAAGTCTCTTTTGAATACCATAAAAACTTTGTCAAAGCCAATGACTTTGACAAAGTCTAATATAAATTCCCCTTTCAGAGGTCTTGTTTTAAGAGCATCGTTCTAACAGTGTGTTAAAACAATCTTGTCGTAAAAGTAAACAATAGGTTCTTATGGCTTTGTTGTATACTTGCAGGTGTGTTCAATACCTTTGTATACATTTGGTAATGGTTGTCTTGGTGTGCTACATCGTACGAAACATTCAAGCGGATACCTCCTAAAGTACATCCCATTCCTAACGAGTAACCATTTAAGTCTCCTATCATAGCAGTACCTCTCCTATAAGGACTCTGTTCGTAGCGATAACCTCCTCGTAAACTTACATAGTTTGTACCTTCGCCCACCTTAAAAGGAATGCGAAACTCTACTCCCGCGCGCAATGCCGAAGTGTCTCCCAAAGTTTCATCAATCACCTTGTTAAGCTCTTTTACAAAGTCCGAACGGAACTTAACCCCTTGGTAGCCTTTGTAGATATAATCTAAGCTCACAAGACCTATTTTGCCAAAAGTGTAAGCAAAGCTTGCTGTCCAGCTGCTAGGCGTTCTGAATTTGTAATCCTCATAAACATTATTGATGTTTGGGTTCACAACATAGGTATTAGTTCCCAAAGTGGTTTCTATGCGTTCCCAAGTCTCATCGTGCAGAGTGTACCACGTAGGCGATTCGTAGGTAACTCCTAAACGAACATTTTGTGTTATTTTAGCCAAAGCACCTAGCTGAAAAGAAAAACCACTTCCTGTTGTCTTTAGCTCATTGTGCAAATAGGTGTTGCCATTAGTGTAATGCTCTCTCAAATACGTCTTCTGCAAATAGTTCACATTGTGAGAGTTCAAGTTAAGACCCAAGTAAATCTGGTCTCCATATTGCGTAGCAATGTTAAAGTTGTACTTGCGTACGCCCCCTTGAGTTTCTTTTTCGTACTCTTGTGCAGTACTCCCCCCTGCTACCGACGAGGAGTACGAGGTATTCGTCGGGGTTGATACCCCAGGGTTGAGCAGATAAGAATGATATCCCAAAAACGCTTGTTGGTAGCCGTAGCCGCGTTCTCTGCCCAAATAACGATACACACTTTCTATAGTCTCTCGCTGAGATTTGTCTACGATCAAATCACTTAAGAGCTTCCCATTAGCGTAATACGCAAAATAATCGCCTAAATTCTTGTCAGATGTACCACCAAAAGCAATGTCTTTTCCGTCAAAATTGCGTGTTTTTTGGTAGTTAAAACTCAGTGATACTTTCTTCCAATCAGCATCACCTGTAGGGAAGATTAATACAACTCCCAACTGGGTAGCATCGAAATCCGAATCGTTCTTCGTCTTTTCCCTTCCAAAGTATTTAGAAACGCTTTTCTGCCCTTGGTTGCCTATTGTAATACCAAATTCCGAACCCGAAAAAACAGCACTCCCTGCAGGGTTTATGTTAATGGCCGAGAGGTCTCCCCCCAAAGCTCCAAAAGCACCGCTCATTGCTTTAAAACGTGCCGTTCCATTCATATCGTCCACCGAATAGCGCAACGCGTCTGTTATGTCTTGTGCCTGCACTGCTATTCCTGTCAATACTAGTGCCGCCGATAAGATATGTTTCATTGTCTGAAGTTTTTTAAAGTTAAAACTTATTTTGCTAATTGTCAGTAGTACCAATGCCTAGTCCCCTCTCCTTCCAGAAGAGGTGCCACTACTACTGCTACTACTGTTGTAGCTTCTGCCAGAATTGTACGAAGGCGAATCATAGCTTCTGCCAGAGTTGTACGAAGGAGACGAATAGTCGTTACTTCTGCCCGAATTTTGCGAAGGAGTTGAATAATCATTACTTCTACCCGAGTTGTATGAAGGCGCTGAATAGTTGTTGCTTCTTCCTGCATTATTACTACGAGATTCATATCCGCGCCCCTCGTTGTAATGATACGTTTTTTCCGTTTCAGTTCTTCCTGAGTAAGATGGAGCACGTCCGCTATTACTGTGTCCATTGCTATAGCTCCTATTGTTATAACTTCTGTTGTTATAGCTGTCATTGCCTTCTCCGCGTCGACCTACTGCAGGCGAATATCTCTGATAGTAATAGTCGTTAGAGTAATATTTAGGCCTATAATAGCCATAATCATAGTACCCACCATAGTAGTAAGGATAGTAGTACCCACCGTAGTAGGGATAGTAGTATCCCCCATACCCGTAATAAGGATAATACCCGTAATAGTCGTAATAAGGGTGATAACCATAAGGTCGATATCCGTAATAGCCTCGGTAGTAACTACCTCCCCAATAAGGCTCATAGCCATTACTCCACCCAAACGACATATTCCACCGAACGCCATTTCTGTAATAAGCGTTGTCGTAGTAAGCAGAGGAACCATAGTAAGAAGAATACCCATAAGGATAACCGTAATTCCAACCATTGTTGTACACATTCACATTCACTTGTTGAGGCTGGCTCCCCCAACCTCCATACGATGGCGTATCAGTTGCGTAAGCGTTAGAGCGATAAGTATTTACATCAGTGAAATGAGAAAAAGTAGTATCACGAGACTGCTTGTATTGTTCTGCTTTTTCTCCAAAATAATCCTTATACCTATTAGGAGTGTAGAGGTTTTCTGTGTAAGGATTCTCCACCACCTCCAAGTAACTAGGTCTTTCAGGCACAGGGTCGTTATAAATGCCATCGGCATAGTAATAGCCAACGCACGAAGTCGATAGCAATGAAGCACAGAACATCCACCCGATGCCTGCCATTGCCTTCCTGAGTTTGAGATTGTATTTCATAAGAATCTATTTTTTTAATGTAAATCAATTTTTGTGCCAAAGTTCCAGAGGAATAATAGCAGAGATCTCAACTATAACCCAACAACTGCCCAGAGAGAAATGTCAAGAGTATAACAGATAGTTCTTGAAAACGACTGAAGAACGAAGCTACATCGAAGCCCTAACGAAACTTCAGCAGACCTAATTCTTTAGATTCCCTAGAAGTGATTCTTCTTGAAGCTTTAACTCTGTTCCAAAGAATAGTACTTTTTCACCAAATAGCTCTGCTGCTTGTGCCAATAGCGCAGGAACTACCTTTTGGCTCAGTTCCCACATAGCTTGTGGGGTAGGCACTTCGTGATGTAGAGCAAAGTGTTTGTCGTCAGGCGCATTCATTATCCTAAAAATACGTAAATTGTCAGCTGTCAGGCTCGCCTCTATGGTAGGTAGATAAACTCCTCGAAGCCAATCTTCCCATTGTCCGAACACCTCTGCGCTCACCACAGTTGTTAAGTTATATACGTACATAATCACTTATTTTTTGCAAAGATAAAAAAGATTGCTTAACTTTGCACTCTAAATTCTAAATAAATTAACTATGGCAAGTATCCGCAATTTAAAAAAGGATATCAACTATGTTTTAGGTGATATTATCGATGCTTTGTATTTTACAGGCAAAATGCAAACAGAAGAAGGCAAAGCCTTAGCTACCGAAATCCTCAACACTTTCGATACGCTTGTAGAGAAAGTATCCGACAGAGATGTTGAAAATAGAGGTGCTCATTTAAAACAAGTTAGAAGAGAATTTGAAGAAAGAGCAGCTTCTTTAATTCAAAAGTTGAATACTTTGGCATAAAAAAATGTCTAAGTTATTGCAGATTTGAAAAAAGGTATTACCTTTGCATCCGCAAATAAGCAATGCGCCGGTGTAGCTCAGTTGGCTAGAGCACGTGATTTGTAATCTCGGGGTCGTGGGTTCGACTCCCTCCACCGGCTCAAAAACAAAAAGTCAGGAAAGCGTATTTTACGTTTCCTGACTTTTTGTTTTTGAGCTTTTTCTCTTAATGGCCTTACTTCACGCCATTCTCATTGGCCCAATTCCAATATTTCTTAGCACTTTCAGTGTGTTGCAAGTAGGTACGCGAAAACTTGTGATAGCCATAGTTCTCAGGGTCAGCTACAAAAAAGTAGTAGTCGTGTACTTCTGGGTGTAGTACTGCCTCCAAAGATGATAGGTCTGGCATTGCTATCAAGCCTATGGGTAATCCGTAGTTCTGGTAGGTGTTGTAAGGGCTTTCCAAACGTGTGTGCACTCCTGTTACCCGTTTGATAACCAATGAATAGTCGTTCAAGTAGTGTTTCATTGCAAAGATAGCTGTTGGGTCAGCTTGAAGCATTATACGGTCGTGCAACCTATTCAAATACACACCTGCAATCCGAGGGCGTTCTTCTACTTTGCTTGTCTCTTTTTGTACTATTGATGCCAGAATACTCACCTCTACAGGAGTAAGTCCTTGAGCTTCTGCAGCGGCCTTACGTTCAGGATTCCAAAAATGTTTATAAGACAAAAGCATACGATCGCGAAACTTCTCTGCCGAAGTGTTCCAAAAAAATTCGTAAGTATTAGGTAAATACATAGCCAAAGCGGTAGCATCACTAAACCCATTTTCGCTTAAAAAAATAGGATCTAAGAAAGCGCGTAATAGAGCAGTGCTATCGGGTTCTATTTGAGAGGCAATGCGACCTGCCAAGTCCTCAATGCGCTCTTGGTTGTTGAATTTTACACGAACGGGGGTATTGCGGTTGCGCAAACAGCGGATAATATCTACGTTGTTAGCCCCTTTCTTGATGAGGTATTTGCCTGCTTTTACATTCTGCGGGTAGTGCATCTGTTCAGCTACTATTGCAAAAGTCTCGCGGTCTTCTAGCAGCGGACTTAATCGGTGCAATACATCACTAAAATCGCTGCCGGTCTCTATGTACACCACAGCTTCTTTTTCAGCAAAGGAGGTGTTAGGAGCCAAAAGTACCCTATAGGCCTTATAACCTATTCCAACCAACAGCAGCAATACTACTACCAAAATGCTAATCCATATTTTTTTCATCGTTATTCATTGTCTTTTATAATCCCCAATTTCTTCATTAGGAAAGTGGCATTTTTGTTCTGGCATACGCCTTCCCTTAACCGATAGTCAAAGCGCAGTTCTCCTTCTACTATCATCGATTCAAAACACAAGTTTTGCAGCTGTGTGGGGTAGTGGTTGGCCAACTGGCATACGGTTATGTCGTGTGTAGCAACGATACCCAAGGCTTTTAAGGAGAGCAATCGCTCAATAATTTTTACAGTACCATACTGTTTATCCTCAGAGTTGGTACCGCGCAACACTTCGTCCAAGAGCACTATACAGCGTTCTTGTTGTAGCTGCTCAACGATCTGTTGTATCCTATTGATTTCAGCAAAGAAATACGATTGTCCTTCGTTTAGCGAGTCAGAGAGACGCATAGAAACCAATAGGGGCAAAGGATGTAACTCCGCTTTGTGGGCGCATACAGGCAACCCCATCTGGCAAAGGAGCATATTCACTCCCAAGCTGCGCAAAAAGGTGCTTTTTCCTGACATATTAGAGCCTGTCAGAATCACAAAGTGCCCTTCATCTAAGGTAATGTCGTTGCAAATGCGTTGTGTATCTGGAATTAGAGGGTGTCCCATCGCTTCAAAATGAATGCGATACTCTTTGTTCAGTGTAGGGTATGCAAAATCGGGGTGGTTGTAACTGTAGTTCGCAAAGCTGCAAAGCACTTCTGTTCCAGCCACTTGTTCAAACCAATCTATTATTTCTCCTGCGTGTGCTTTTTTCCATTGTAGTAGTGCTTGGTAGCGGTGCAAATGGTAAAAACTGAAAATATTCAGTGGAACAGAAACTAAAATATTGCTCACACTGTCCAAATCGTCTAACAAGCGTGAAAGTTGTGCTATCTGTTTGCTAGCTCCTTTGTTTTTTTCAGGGAAATAAGTTTCTATCTGTTCAATGCACTGTTTGAAAGCGTATAGCATTGCATAGGCGCGTTCAAACCCTAATTTCTCTTTGGTCATTTTTCCTATGAAACTGAGAAATACTACCAAATTAACTGTGATAAGCAGGTGGCTAAGGCTTTTCAGTATTTCGTTTTCCCATCCATAACCTAACAATAGTGTAGAGAGGAGTAGCACGGGCAATCCCCATAGCAAGAACCGTACATAGCGAGGCAAAACAGGAGTAGGAGCAGCAACCCACTGGGCAAGATGTTGGTAAAAGGCAGCACTATCGTTAATGAGGGAGGTGTGTGCCATAAAGTTCTGTCGCCAACCGAGATTAGGTGTTAGGGCTTTAATTTCTTGTTGTGTAGCTTCAATAGATAACGGAGTAGGGGAGAGCAATCGTTTTGCTAAGAGCTTTTTTCCCAAGAAAGTATGTGTACGGTTTAGATATTGGTAGAGCGACTCTTCTCCCAATACATCCAAGTCGTGTGCAAAAGGGTGATTAGGTATCGCAAATTCCTTGCCATTGTCGGCAAATAGGGTACGATGCTCTAAAAAGGCAATTTCTTGTTCGTTAATGTTAATCTTAGCTTTCGCAATCTGGCGTTGTAAGGATATATTTTTATGCCTAACTATGAGAAGAAAAAAGAGTACAAGGTTTGCTACTGCCAAGATGGCTTTTACCCACGACCCATCTTGTACGGTTTGATAGCCGTAGTCTATGGTAGCTATTATGGCAATCAACCGCAATAGTGCAAAAGTGTTATATTGCTTGCGTAACTGTTCGTATTGTGTTGTGGCTGTACGCAGTTGTTCTTGGTAGAATCTTGTCATATTTGATAGGAGTTATTGTGCGCTATCCAATCTTAAGAAAACAAATAGCAAGATTGTAAAAGCCCATAACCCAGAGCCTCCATAACTAAAAAAAGGCAAGGGAATACCAATAGTAGGAATCAAGCTAATCACCATTCCGATATTGATGCAGAAGTGTACAAAGAGGATAGAGACCACGCAATAGCCATATACGCGGCTGAATTTGCTTTTCTGTCGCTCGGCTAAGTAGACCAAGCGAAGAAGAAGTAGGGCAAATAGTACTACTACGGTAGTAGTGCCTGCAAATCCCCATTCTTCGCCTATAGTGGTGAAAATGTAGTCAGTGTGTTGTTCAGGAATAAAGCTTCCCTTAGTACGGGTACCCTCTAAGAAACCTTTGCCAAAAGTTCCTCCAGAAGTGATTGCAGATTCGGCCATATTAGTGTTGTAGGCAAAATCTCGTTTCATTGCAGCTATCTTCTTGGGGTCGTTTTCAAGGCGCAACCACAGGCTCAAACGGTTTCGGTGGTGCTGTTTTAGCACATTGTCGTACACCGGATGTGTAGCCAACGCAGTTATCAAGCAGATAGAAGAAAGAATGAAAATGGTTTGAAAAGGAATCCGGTTTGTTTTTTTCTTGTGCCAAAAACCGTATAAGATTATCAGCACGATACTTCCCACAATAGTAAAAGTAGTTCCAAATTTGAGTGCCGCCACGAACACCACTCCTGCCAAAAAAAAGTAGAATAACAAGGCCGAGGGCATCCCTTCGCGATAGAGTACAAAAAGCAATGAGAAGAACACTAATAGACTCCCAACATCGGGTTGCAATAAAATGAGCAGAGAGGGCACACACACAATACCTATGGCTATTAGTAGGTCTTTGGTGCGCCGGACATCAGTGTGTATGTCGCTCACATAGCGCGAGAAAGCTAAGGCAGTAGCTACTTTAGCAAACTCGCTGGGCTGCACTGTGATGGAACCAATAGCATACCACGCCCGTGCCCCATTGGTTTCTTTGCCAAATACAAAAAGCCCTGCCAGTAGTACAATAGCGATGAGGTAAAAAGTTACAGCAAAGTTTGTATACACCTTGGCATCAAGTGCCAAGATAAAGAGAATCAGCAAGAAACTAAGCCCTATAAAAAGCATCTGTTTCCCGTAGAACTGGTTGAGGTCGAATACCGAAGTGCTATTTAGGTCGCTGTAGGTAGTAGAAAAGATAGCCACCCACCCAAAGCTCACTAATAGCAAATACAAGAGGATAGCTACCCAATCAAGTTTTTTTACAAGGCTGTTTCTCATTGGCGTGAAGCGTAGAAGTTATTTTTTTAATCGTCTGAAAAGAAAAATCAAAGCGTACTCAATAGCCCAATGCAACCAGCTTTTCTGCGAAAATAGGAAAGACAACCATGTACCCGAGAACAAGTTTTTCAACGATAGACTTTCTACTGAGGTCGTTAGCTGTTGTGAAAGAGTTATTTGGTTGATTTCCTTTTCTAAACGCAATATTTTCAGGTCAGTGTCTATTTCTTCAAAGGAGCGGTATATCTTCGGTTTCATCATCGGGGTCAGCTTTAAAATAAATTTCAGAGAGTTTTTCCAGCAAAGGGCATTCAATGAGTCTTTTGCGGAAAACAAGTACTAGCGCAGCAACAATAAAATAGAAAGTTCCTACAATAGTAAAACCTAAGGCATCGCTTTGTACAGCCTTGCCTATAAAGAAAGCAAGAGCAAAGGATACAAAAAACAACACCAATAAACTCGCAAACGCAATGAAGAAAAATGTAATAAGCCCATACGATGATTTTGCTATGAACCTAAAAAGGAATAGCTTGTAGTAGGCTACTTGCGATTGGAGTGCCTCGGTAGCTTTTGTAGGAACTTCCTCAAAAGATGTTTTGATAGACTGAACTGACATATTTTACTTTTGCAGTTTAGCATTAGCTTCTTTTAGTGCAGCCAGTTTCTTTTCCAAGAAAGTAATAACATCTTCTGCTTTGTAGCTTGATTTAGAGAGAAGGTTTTCTACCTTGTCTTCTAAGCTACCTTTTAGCTCAGCTGATTTTTCTTTCACGTCTTCAGTAAGTCTGTCCAACTGTTCTTTTAGTTTTTCAGCTTTATCAGCCACGCTGTCTTTAATTTTTTCGCGGGTAACTTTACCCTTGTCAGGGGCGAAAAGGATGCCTAATCCAACCCCTATAGCAGCTCCTGCTGCTAATCCTAGTAATACATTTCCTGTTTTTGCCATAATAGTTATATTTTAAGGTTTGACAATAAAAATCGCACAAATGTACAAACAGTTTTTGAATGATGCAAGGAAAAAAGGAAAAATCAATACAGAGGCACAAAACTAAGAAAAGAAGCAAACCAGAAGCGTACAGAAAATTTGTATGTCAAACATAACAAAAATCCCAAGAGGAAATCGCTTCCTCTTGGGATTTTTTACAGCCTATCAAGGCTTCAAATTTTACCTCTTCAAGTACAACCAACCTACTAATTTTTGTTTTTGGTTGTTCTCATCGGTGTATTCTATAATGTAGAAATATGTTCCTTGTGGCAATAGGTCAGGGGCTTCTATCGTTACACGTCCAGTAGATAAACCTCTAAACACATTTGTAGCATTGTCATAACCGTTAGTGTTGAATACTTCCACACCCCAACGGTTGTAGATGCGTACAACATTGTCTGGATAGTTCTCAATGCCTGCAATGTGGAAATAGTCGTTTTGACCATCACCATTTACTGACATACCGTTGTAAGGAAGCAATTTGTTAGCTACCTCTACACGTACCGTTGCAGTAGCACAACCTTCGGTATTGCAAAGTTCATACACAAAGCTGTCTGTACCTACAAAATCATTGTTAGGAGTGTAAGTAATGCTGCCATCGGCGTTTACTATAGTCGTACCATTTAGCGGTGCTCCTACTACATTCGGAGTGGTAGCACTGCGAGTGGTATCGTTAGCCATTACATTCACTGTTACAGGGGTGTTCCGCAAGGTGTTTGCAACATCGTCTATTGCTATAGGAGCTTCCCCTGTAGGGCTTGCTGTTTGTGGAACAATTACGGTTACCGTACCTGTGCCGCACTCTGAAGTGCCTTTAGCGCACACGCTATAGCTGATAGTGTAAGTGCCTGCAGGAGCCGTAGGAGGCACCATTACTTCACCTGTAGATGGGTTGAGGAATGGCTCGTTTACACCTGGCATTGGAGGCAGTACACTGATGGTAACACTATTTACCGATGGGTTAGGTACTCCATTCAATACTTCATTGGTCAAGACATTGCCTACTAAAGGGGTGACTGTATAAGTGAATGTCTCACCTTTTACTACTATCGTAGGAGTAGCTGTAGGACTTATTACATCTATAACAATGAATGAGGTTGCACAAGCGCGGTCAGCATCACGAGTAGCACATATAGTGTAAGAAATTGTGTACAGACCTATGGCAGCATTAGTTCCTACGGTTACGGTTCCATCGTTGTGGAGCGTAAAGTCTGAAGGACTTGTCGTATCCCAAGTGAAGGATACAGTTCCTGTGGTTACAGGCACTCCGTCTAGGGTGTCATTCTCTAACACGCTACTGCAGGTTCCACCGGTACCAACATAGAAGGTGGCACTATCGGTGTTCGCTACAATATGAATAGGACTCGTTGGGCTGCTTACTCCTACAACGGTTGCTGTTACGGTTGTAGCACTTGAACAGTTGCTGCTATTAGCCTTCTCGCAGAGGTAGTAAGTCATTGTATAAGTGCCAGTAGGAGTACCAACGGGAACAATTACCTCTCCTGTAGAAGGTTCAATGTAAGGTGTATTAGGTGTTGTAGGCGATGCCGTGTGTACTGTTACACTACCCACAGTAGGAGTGTCAGTACCTATTTTGTCGTTAGTAAGAACATTGCCTATAATGGTCGGACTTGTAGTGCTGGTGATAGTTCCTGTAAACTCATCGCCTACTACTGTAATGCTAGGCGTAACAGTTGCTGCTGGAGTTACCACTATGGTAGTGCTAACTGTTGAACAGTTGCTGCTGTTCAGTACTTCGCAAAGTCTATAGGTTACAGTGTAAGTACCCACTGCGATTCCCGAACTTACTTTTAGTTCACCTACGGTAGTAGTGGTTTGGATACCTGCAGGCAAGTTGTCCCAATTGAGGGTTACAGAAGTATTGCCTACTAATCCTGTTTGTCCATTGAACTCGTCATTGGTCAATACATTGCCAATAGTTCCATTAGTACCACTGGTTATTGTAAAGGTGTCTGCTTTAGCAGTTAAGGTAGCAGCTCCTACCTCTATGGTAGCAGTAGCTATTGAACAGTTACCGCTGTTCAGCGCTTCGCAAAGGCGATAGCTTACGGTGTAAGTACCAGCTGGAGTACCTGCAGGGACAGTGATTTCTCCATTGGTATTAGTTTGCATTCCTGCAGGAACACTAATCCAAGTCAGGCTTACAGTACCTGCGCTTGGTGGGGTAATACCATTGTAGCTGTCGTTGTTTAGCACGCTAGAGGTAGTACCACCATTGGCACCATTAGAAATAGCCAAGGTATCATTGTGAGCAAGCAGAAGCGATACGCCTACAGCCACTGTTACAGTGTTTGTAGAGCAGTTGTCGTTGTTCAATACCTCGCAAAGAGTGTAGGTAACGGTGTACACACCTTGAGGGGTTCCTGCGGGTACTCTTAGTTCACCCACAGTAGTGGTGGTTTGAATACCAGTAGGCAGGTTGCCCCAACTGAGGGTTACCGAAGTATTACCTACTAAACCTACTTGTCCGTTATACTCGTCATTAGTCAGTACGTTGCTAGTAGTTCCTCCTATAGCACCATTAGCGATTACAAAGTCGTCATGTTCAGTCTTAATAGGAGCAGCACCTACCACTATAGTAGCACTAGTAGTTGAACAGTTGCTGCCGTTCAGCATTTCGCAAAGTCGGTAGCTTACGGTGTAAGTACCTGCAGGAGTATTTGCGGGCACTTTTAGTTCACCTACAGTAGTAGTGGTTTGGATACCAGCAGGCAAGTTATCCCAGCTGAGGGTTACCGAAGCATTACCTACTAACCCAGTTGTACCATTATACGCATCATTGGTCAATACATTGCCGGCAGAACCACCGTTAGCACCATTGGTAACCGTAAAGGTATCTGCATTGGCTGTTAGACTTGCTTGTCCTACCACTATAGTAGCAGTTGCTGTTGAACAGTTGCTATTGTTCATTGCTTCGCAAAGGCGATAGCTTATGGTGTAAGTACCTGCTGGAGTACCTGCAGCTACTTTTAGTTCACCTACAGTCGTAGTGGTTTGGATACCAGCAGGCAGGTTGTCCCAGCTGAGGGTTACCGAAGCATTACCTACTAAGCCGGTTGTACCATTATATTCGTCATTGGTCAATACATTGCCGGTAGTACCTCCATTAGCTCCGTTGGTAACCGTAAAGGTATCTGCATTGGCTGTTAGACTTGCTTGTCCTACTACTATCGTAGCAGTAGCTACGGAGCAGTTGTTGTTGCCTACTAAGTTTTCACAAAGTTTATAACCTACTTCGTAAGTACCCGAAGCAGTTCCTGCAGCTACTTTTAGTTCACCTGCAGTAGTCGTGGTTTGAATACCAGCAGGCAAGTTGTCCCAGCTGAGGGTTACCGAAGTATTGCCTACTAAGCCGGTTGTACCATTATATGCGTCATTGGTCAATACATTGCCGGTAGTACCTCCATTAGCTCCGTTGATAACCGTAAAGGTATCTGCATTGGCTGTAATACTTGCTTGTCCTACTACTATCGTAGCAGTAGCTACCGAGCAGTTGTTGTTGCCTACTAAGTTTTCACAAAGTTTATAACCTACTTTGTAAGTACCCGAAGCAGTTCCTGCAGCTACTTTTAGTTCACCTACAGTAGTAGTGGTTTGGATACCAGCAGGCAGGTTGTCCCAGCTGAGGGTTACCGAAGCATTACCTACTAAACCGGTTGTACCGTTATACGCGTCATTAGCAAGAACATTACCTGCTGTTCCTCCATTAGCTCCGTTCGTTACGCTGAAGGTATCAGCGGTGGCTGTAATACTTGCTTGTCCTACTACTATGGTAGCCGTTGCTATACCCGAACAGTTGCTTGGGTTTAGCACTTCGCAAAGGCGATAGCTTGCGGTATAAGTACCAGCTGGAGTACCTGCAGGTACAGTGATTTCTCCATTGGTATTGGTTTGCATTCCTGCAGGAACACTAATCCAAGTGAGGCTTACAGTACCTGCACTTGGTGGGGTAATACCATTGTAGCTGTCGTTGTTTAGCACGCTAGAGGTAGTACCACCATTGGCACCATTAGAAATAGCCAAGGTATCATTGTGAGCAAGCAGAAGCGATACGCCTACAGCCACTGTTACAGTGTTTGTAGAGCAGTTGTCGTTGTTCAATACCTCGCAAAGAGTGTAGGTAACGGTGTACACACCTTGAGGGGTTCCTGCGGGTACTCTTAGTTCACCCACAGTAGTGGTGGTTTGAATACCAGTAGGCAGGTTGCCCCAACTGAGGGTTACCGAAGTATTACCTACTAAACCTACTTGTCCGTTATACTCGTCATTAGTCAGTACGTTGCTAGTAGTTCCTCCTATAGCACCATTAGCGATTACAAAGTCGTCGTGTACAGCTTTAAGAGGGGCAGCACCTACTACTATGGTAGCAGTAGCTACCGAGCAGTTATTGTTGCCTACTAAGTTTTCACAAAGTTTATAACCTACTTTATAAGTACCCGAACGTGTACCTGCAGCTACTTTTAGTTCACCTACAGTAGTGGTGGTTTGGATACCAGCAGGCAAGTTGTCCCAGCTGAGGGTTACAGAGGTATTACCTACTAACCCAGTTGTACCGTTATACGCATCATTGGTCAATACATTACCTGCAGTACCTCCATTAGCTCCGTTGGTAACGGTAAAGGTATCTGCACTAGCTGTAATACTTGCTTGTCCTACTACTATGGTAGCAGTAGCTACCGAGCAGTTGTTGTTGCCAACTAAGTTTTCACAAAGTTTATAACCTACTTTATAAGTACCCGAAGCAGTTCCTGCAGCCACTTTTAGTTCACCTACAGTAGTGGTGGTTTGGATACCAGCAGGCAAGTTGTCCCAACTGAGGGTTACCGAAGCATTACCTACTAAGCCGGTTGTACCGTTATACGC
>CAUQNY010000028.1:0-25323 GCA_963519425.1 uncultured Capnocytophaga sp. | reverse complement strand
ACTTGGTCTTCACTTGGTCTTCACTTGGTCTTCACTTGGTCTTCACTTGGTCTTCGCTTCGTCTTCGCTTCGTCTTCTCTTCATCTTCACTTTGTCTTCACTTGGTCTTCACTTTGTCTTCACTTTGTCTTCACTTCGTCTTCACTTTGTCTTCACTTTGTCTTCACTTTGTCTTCACTTCGTCTTCACTTCGTCTTCACTTGGTCTTCACTTGGTCTTCACTTGGTCTTCACTTCAGCTCTACCACAAAGCCGTGTGTTTCGTCCCACTTTTACTCCCTACATTTTGCAGTTTTGCCAATTATTTGTACCTTTGCCCCTAAGTTTTACAATCCAGTTTATTTTGAAAAAAATAGTCTTTTTAGCCCTCGCTCTGCTGGGCTGTTGCGCCTGCGAGTCGGACGATCTCTGCGACCAAACGGTCAATACCCCCCGTTTGGTAGTGCGCTTCTACGACCCAAACAACTTACGAACTCCTTTCAGCGTCAGCAACTTGACAGTATATGGAGAAGGCAGCAGCACCCCTTTGGTGAGTAAAGCTACCTTAGATTCGCTTGCTCTGCCACTGCGTTTAGAGAATCCCACTACCTACCTCTTGGAAACAGTAGTATCGGGCACTATCACCACCACAGCCACCCTAACCCTGAGCTACACCCCTGTACAGACTTTCGTGAGCAAGGCCTGCGGCATACGCACCTACTACACCACCCTTTCTGCCACCCTACAAAACCCCAACCACTCTTGGCTAAAAGGACTGAAGTTACGCAATACAACCGTTGATAATGAGAAAAAAGCACATCTACACCTATACCATTAGCCTATTGCTGGGAGTGTTTTCGCATCCCGCAGTTAGTCAAACTGCAAGCCCCACTGTTGTTCAGACAGCCACTAATACAGCAGCGGCCACAACAGGTTCTCGCACTACTATAGCGCTCCCTGAAAAAGAGACGGCTACTGTATACAAACAACGCTACGGCTTGCGCATAGGAGCTGACCTCAGCAAGCTGGCTCTCCCATTTTTCAACAGCAACTACTACGGACTTGAATTAGTAGGGGACTACCGGCTGACAAGCAACTACTACGCTGCTGCTGAGATAGGTACCGAACGCAAAACTACCGATGAAGATTTTTTCAAATACACCACTCAAGGTCAGTTTTTGCGCTTAGGCTTTGACTACAACTCCTATGGCAACTGGTACGGAATGGAAAATATGATTTACGCCGGTGCGCGCTATGGGCTATCTGTCTTCTCACAAGACTTGACAGCCTACACCCTCCACAAGGACAACCAATATTGGAACGAAGACACCTCAGGACACGCCCCACAGTTCTTAGGCAAGCACGACGGGCGCACAGCCCATTGGCTGGAAATTGTTTTAGGACTGAAAGCCGAACTGCTTCGGAATCTTTATGCAGGAATGAGCGTGCGGGTAGGAGTGCTCGTAGCCCAAACAGGAGTAGACGAGTTCCCCAACTACTACCTTCCTGCCTTTGGACGCGTACACGAAGGCAGTCGCTTTGGGACAAGTTTCAATTATACCCTCAGCTATCTGATACCATTGTACAAGCGCGAGAAAAAGAAAGAAACCGAGACCACAGAAGAGCGTAGCCCTGCCCCCACCCTACCGAGTGCAGGAAAAAGACCCCAAGGTAGAAGAAGGTAGACAGCCTTTCAAACCGCGCAAAGAAACCTTTAAACCACTTAATACTCATAAAACTTTGAACAATATGATTAGATTAATTACTCTTTGCTTGCTTGTAGCAAGTTCTATAGGGTGGGCACAAAATGTAGACACTGCCCTCAGCGAAAAAATAAAGGCGCTTGACAAGAGTTATACAAACACCGAATTGCAGCCCTTAGCCAATGCTTTTGAACGCATTGCCCTAGCTGCACCTACCCACTGGTTAGCCAACTATTACACTGCCTACGTGAACATCCGGATTGCCGACCAGAGCTCTGGAGGTGCCATTGATAGCTATTGCGATCAGGCAGAAAAATACCTAAAAATAGCTGCTCAACAAAAGGAGGCTGACTCTTCTGAAATCAATGCTCTCTACGCCTATTTGTACAGTGCAAAGGTAAAAGTAAACCCTATGTTCCGCGGTGCAAAATACGGCAAGATGAGCAGGGAATACTCGGAAAAAGCTCTCAAAGCAAATGCCGACAACCCTCGTCCGTACCTTATCCGCGCCATAGGTATCTACTTCACGCCCAAAGCATTTGGGGGAGGCGTGGAGAAAGCTCGCCCTATGCTAACCAAAGCGTTAGAGAAATTCGAACAGTTCCAACCCAAGACCCCCAATCACCCTCATTGGGGCAAAGGAATGGCTGAATACCTAAACAAGTGATCAAATATTGAAAATGCACAAATCTGGATTTGTAAATATCATAGGAAACCCTAATGTAGGGAAATCTACCCTTATGAACGCCTTTGTAGGGGAAAAACTCTCTATCATCACCTCAAAAGCACAGACGACTCGGCACCGCATCTTTGGCATCGTCAGTGGGGAGGATTTTCAGGTGGTTTTCTCAGATACGCCCGGTATCATCAAGCCTCAATACGCCTTGCAATCCTCAATGATGGATTTTGTAAAAAGTGCTTTTGAAGATGCTGACATTCTGCTGTATATGGTAGAAGTAGGCGAAAAAGAACTAAAAGACGAAGCTTTCTTTCAGCGTATCAATCAGCTTAAGGTGCCAGTGTTACTACTCCTCAACAAGGTAGACCAAACACAACAAGCGCAATTAGAAGAACAAGTAGCCTACTGGAAAGAAAAAGTACCGAAGGCAGAAATATTCCCTATTTCAGCTTTACACCACTTCCAAACCGAAGTAGTGTTCAACCGCATCTTAGAACTACTGCCCGAAGGCCCAGCTTTCTTTCCAAAAGACCAACTGACCGACAAGCCAGAACGCTTCTTCGTAAACGAGATTATCCGCGAGAAAATCCTCTTGCAGTATCAGAAAGAGATTCCGTATTCGGTAGAAGTTGAGACTGAAGCTTTTGTAGACAGCGATACTATCCTACACCTTCGCACCGTGATAATGGTAGAGCGGGAAAGCCAAAAAGGCATCATTATAGGTCATAAAGGTGAAGCGCTTAAAAAAGTAGGCATCACTGCCCGTGCCGATTTAGAGAAATTCTTTGGCAAGCAGGTGCATTTAGAACTGTTCGTAAAAGTGAACAAGGATTGGCGTAGCAATGCACGCCAGCTGCGCCGCTTTGGATATGACCTAAAATAACCCTCTCTTTTATGTACAAGATTCTTTTTAAAATAGCTGTTATCATACTGTTGCCTTTTTGCATACAACTATGGGCTAACAGCAAAAACGAAAAACGACTGGTGCAAGACATTGCTATAGAGTATACCGACACCAATATGTTCATTACTGATGAGAACATCCGTAGAACAATCTTCAAAGACCCTCAAGCTCCCCACTCATTGGGATTCTTGCGCATTAATGAGATAGAAGAGGCTTTGGACAACAACCATATGATAGAAAAAGCCGAAGTGTTCTACACTATCGATGGCATACTAAGCGCTAAAATAAAACAGCGAGACCCCATTGCGAGAGTGTACGAAGACAAAGAGGCCTATTATATGGACAGCAAAGGAAAAAAAATGCCTCTTTCTAGCGTATTTTCAGCACGAGTGCCCTTGGTGCGTGGCCATAGCAGCAAGTATTGGGATACTACTTTCCTTTTGATGACTTTCATCAAAGAAGACAAATGGCTGCGCGAAAACATCACCGAGGTACAAGTATTGCCCAATGGCGAGTACAGCTTCTTAATGCGCGTACCACACTTCAAAGTGTTCTTTGGCAAGTTTGAAAACGAACAACTTAAAATAGCCAATTTAAAGGCTTTCTACAAGCAGCTGGAAAAGACAGATGCCTTAGACAACTACTCTTCAGTGAGTTTAAAATACAAGAACCAAGTGATTTGCAAGCAATAAGCATTCACTATTAAACACCCCCACATTGCCGTGTATTTAATATTCGACACCGAAACTACGGGCTTGCCCCGCAACTACAACGCCCCCCTAAGCGACTCAAACAACTGGCCTCGTGCCATACAAATAGCTTGGCAGCTGCACGACGAGTGGGGCGAACTGATAGAACACAACGATTTCCTGATTGCCCCAGACGGGTTTGACATTCCTTTTGACGCCGAGAAAATACACGGTATCTCTACCCTACTAGCCGAAACGCAAGGGGTGCCCATTGCAGAGGTTTTTAAGGCTTTCAACGAAGTACTCAGCAAAGCAAAATACATCGTAGGACAAAACATAGGCTTCGACATCAACATTATGGGGGCTGAGTTTTACCGCTATGGTGTGGAAAGCCCTTTGAGCTCTATGCCTGTTATCGATACTTGTACCGAGGCGACTGCTAACTTGTGTAAAATCGCCGGAGGGCGCAATGGCAACTACAAATTTCCCAACCTTACAGAACTACACTATTTTCTCTTTGGCACTCCGTTTGCCGAAGCCCACAATGCCACTGCTGACGTAGAGGCTACTACCCGCTGCTTTTTTGAACTTATACGCCGCGGTGAAGGCTTCAAAGAAGGGACTTTCTCTCAAGAATACTTCACAGCTTTTCAGTCTCACCACTCTGCCCCAATACAGCTCTGGGGACTGGAGCACATCAATTTAAAAAAGGCTTCGGAAGCCTTGCAACAGAGCAGTGCCACAGACCAAGCGATTGCCACTCAAGTAGATGCCTCGCTTTTAGAAGGTGCTGCCTTTGCCCACCTGCACAACCATACACAACACTCTATCCTACAATCGACTACCTCTATCAAGGAGCTGGTAAAAATTACGGCTAAAGAGAAAATGCCTGCAGTTGCCCTAACCGATAGCGGCAATATGATGGCTGCTTTCCACTTTGTACAGGCAGTACAAGGCTACAACAAAGAAGTAAATGCCAAAAACAAAGAAGCTGAAGAAAAAGGAGCAAAACCTACTGAACTGCCCATCAAGCCTATTATAGGGTGCGAGTTCAACATCTGCGAAAACCATTTAGACAAAACTCGACAAGACAATGGCTACCAAGTGGTAATCTTAGCCAAAAACAAACAAGGCTACCAAAACCTTATCAAAATGGCCTCTATTGCCTCTACCAAAGGATTTTACTACGTGCCGCGCATCGATAAGGCCATTGTAGAACAGTACAAAAGCGACCTAATCGTACTTTCAGGAGGTACTAATGGAGAAATACCATTCAAAATACTAAACATAGGTACCAAGCAAGGGGAAGAAGCCCTACTATGGTGGAAAGAGCAGTTTGGCGAGGACTTCTATTTAGAAGTAATGCGCCACGGGCAAGAGGACGAAAATAGGCTAAATGGAATTCTTATAACCCTTTCTAGAAAACACCATATAAAGCTGGTAGCTACCAACAACACTTTCTACCTACAAAAGAAAGATGCAAATGCCCACGACATTCTGCTTTGCGTAAAAGATGGAGAGAAGCAAAAAACTCCCAAAGGCCGCGGCCGCGGGTACCGCTTCGGAATGCCTAATGACGAATATTACTTCAAAAGCTCGGCAGAGATGAAAACTCTCTTCAAAGACCTTCCTGAAGCAATTCTAAACATTCAGGAAATCATCGACAAGGTGGAGCCCTACGGACTGGCACGCGACATCCTCTTGCCTAAATTTGAGATTCCAGAACCTTTCCAAGTAGAAGATGACCCCACAGGAAAGAAAGGAGAAAACAACTACCTGCGCCACCTAACCTACGAAGGGGCTAAACGGAAATACAAGAAAATTACCAACGAAATACGAGAACGCTTAGACTTTGAACTTTCTATTATTGAAAAGACAGGCTACCCAGGCTACTTCCTGATTGTACAAGACTTCATTGCAGCAGCGCGAAATATGGGCGTCTCGGTAGGCCCAGGACGTGGCTCGGCAGCAGGCTCGGCGGTAGCCTATTGTTTGGATATCACCAATATGGACCCTATCCAGTACGATCTCCTCTTTGAGCGTTTCTTGAACCCCGACCGCGTATCAATGCCCGATATAGACATCGATTTTGAGGACTCTGGTCGGCAAGATGTCATCAATTATGTAATAGACAAATACGGTGAAAGCCAAGTGGCTCGCATCATCACCTATGGCAAGATGGCCGCCAAATCGGCTATCAAGGACACTGCTCGCGTGTTAGATGTACCACTACAAGAGTCAAATAGGTTAGCAGCTTTAGTGCCCAATGGCGTATCTTCTTTGGGAAAAATGTTCAACTGGAAAGAGGAAGACCTAAAAAAGAAAGTACGTAGTGAGGAACTATACAAAGTAGACGAGCTCAAGCTTCTACTAGCTGGCAACGGTGATGAAGAGAGCGTACAAACCATTCAGCAGGCCAATATCTTAGAGGGCTCTGTACGCAACACTGGGGTACATGCTTGTGGGGTAATCATCACTCCGGACGACATCACCAACTTCGTACCTGTAGCATTAGCCAAGGACTCTGACCTATTCGTTACCCAGTTTGACAACTCGGTAGTTGAGAGTGCTGGACTGCTAAAAATGGACTTTTTGGGGCTCAGTACACTCACCCTTATCAAAGACACCGTAGAAAACATCAAACTGACCCACGGCATCACTCTTGACCCCGAAGCTTTCCCCTTAAACGACAAGAAAACCTATCAACTCTTTCAGCGAGGCGAAACTGTGGGCATTTTCCAATACGAGTCCACTGGAATGCAGAAGTATATGAAAGAGCTCAAACCTACTGTCTTTGCCGACCTGATAGCTATGAACGCCCTCTACCGACCAGGCCCTTTGGAGTACATTCCTAGCTTCATTCGCCGCAAACGAGGGACAGAGCCCATTGTATACGACCTTCCTGATATGGAAGAGTACCTGAAAGAGACCTATGGCATCACTGTATACCAAGAGCAGGTGATGCTCCTTTCCCAAAAGTTAGCCGGCTTCACCAAAGGTGAGGCAGACGTACTGCGTAAGGCAATGGGGAAAAAACAAATAGAGGTACTTGCCAAGATGAAACCTAAATTCATCAATCAAGCATCAGAGCGAGGACACAACGATAAAAAGTTAGAAAAAATATGGGCAGACTGGGAGAAGTTTGCGGCTTATGCGTTCAACAAATCGCACTCTACCTGCTACGCTTGGGTAGGATACCAAACAGCCTACCTAAAAGCTAACTATCCGGCAGAGTATATGGCTGCAGTGCTCTCCAACAATATGAACGACATCAAAACCATCACCTTCTTTCTTGAAGAATGTAACCGAATGGGCATAAGGGTATTACCCCCTGATGTAAACGAATCTCTGTACAAATTTACGGTGAACAAAGAAGGACACATCCGCTTTGGGATGGGAGCCGTAAAAGGAGTTGGTAAAGGAGCCGTAGACACTATTGTAGAAAACCGCCAAGAGCGTCCTTACTCCTCCATTTTCGATTTGGCCAAGCGCGTAGACTACAAGAACATCAACAAGAAAGCCTTTGAGAGCCTTGCCTTAGCGGGCGGTTTTGATTCGTTTAGCAAGGTACACAGGGCACAGTACTTCCACGCTGAAGCTGATGGCATTCCCTTCTTGGAAAAAGCCATTAGGTTTGGTACCAAATACCAAGAGAGTAAGAATTCCGCTCAAATGAGTCTGTTTGGAGGAGAGAGCGAAGTAGAAATTCCAGAACCTGCCATTCCGCAGTGCGAAACTTGGGGAAATTTAGAACAGTTGCGCCGAGAAAAGGAGGTAGTAGGTATTTACATCTCAGGGCACCCTTTAGACGATTTTAAGTATGAGATAGAGCTTTTCTGCAATATTGCACTCTCGCAACTACAAGATTTGCGCGAACTCATCAATCGAGAGCTAAGCGTAGCAGGAATGGTGAGCGATGTGCAACACCGCACCAGCAAGAATGGAAAACCTTTCGGTTTCTTCACTTTGGAGGACTATGAGGGCACCTTTGAGTTTAAACTTTTTGGAAAAGATTACGGTGAATTCCATAAGTATATGATAGGAGGGGCGTTCCTTTTTGTAAAATTCAAAGTACAAGAAGGCTTTATAGACCCTCAAACACAACAGCGAAGGGAACCGAGAATACAGGTAACACAAATAGAGTTCTTGCAAGATGCAATGGAAACATTTGCCAAGAAAATCACGTTGCACCTGAATACAGAAGAAATAACCTCGCCACTGATAGCTTCTTACCAAAAAGTACTGAAGAAACACAAAGGAAAAACACCGCTCTACTTTCACATTCACAGCGTAGAAGAGCCTATCTACCTAAATATGGAGAACCACCACCTAAAAGTGAATGTTGAGAAATCATTTTTAGATGACTTGGAGAAACTCAATGCCCAATACAACCTGAATGAACGCAAAATAGAAAAAGTGAAAAAAGAAGAAATAGCAGAAGAACAAGAAGAAGTATTTGCAGAAGAGTTAGGATTATCAGATTGAGAGTAATAAAAAAATAGAATAGGCTGCCCGAAAAGGCAGCCTATTCATTTATTTTCTGTTTTTTAAATTATTTTTCTAAAGTAAAAGTATGTGTTTTTTCTTTGCATGTTAAATTGCATGCAAAATACTTTTGTACTTCTTTACCGTCAACAAAGAATCGAGCATCGTAGATACCGAGAGGAAGGTCTTTAACAGTTTTACTTTCACCAGCATTTAGAGTGTACTCTTTTCCTTTCATTTGTACAGAACAAGACTTATCGGTTGCATTAGTAAAAGTAATTTCACCTCGTTCTGCAACAGTAAACTTAACTGCTACTTTAGCTCCCAAGGTTGGCTTTACAGATCCTTTAAGCTGAGTTCCACAAGGCATTTCAGCTACATAAGAAAGATTAGCATTTTGTTTAAGATTAAAAGTAGCTACTCCTTTTTCATTGGTGTATTTTGTATGCTCGTCTACTGTTATTTTTGCATTTTCAACAACCTTATTTTGAGCATCGGTAACTGTAAATACCACTTGTACATTAGAAGGTAAAGCAATAGTAGCTTCCTTTGGAGTACCATCTAACTTGACAGTCACATCTTTTACATAAGGTTCATCATCTACTACCACAAAGAAGTGATAGTCAGCAATTCCACTTTCAGGTTTGAAAGTAAAAGTAGCTATACCTTGAGCATCGGTAGTGCCTTTTAAAGTTACTGATTCTTCAAAAGTTTCTTGCCCTGTTATTTTTCCAAAACCAACAAGATTTTTAACACCTTCATAAGCACCCTCTCCTGCTACAGCATAAACTTTTCTGTTGGCCACTGCCTTATCACCCTCAGTTACCTTAATTTTTACCACTTGTTTATCAGAAGCTTGTGGTTTGCCAGCTAAAGCAATAGTAGCTTCTTTTTCAGTACCGTTTAAAGTAACTTGCACTTCTTGTAGATAAGGTGATTTATCGGTAAGCACAAAGAAATAATACTCTTTGACGCCTTTTTCAGGTTTAAAATCAAAAGTAGCGACTCCTTGTGCATCGGTAGAGCCCTGCAGCGCTGTTTTCTTACCTATAGGGCTTCCTAAACGAAGAAGTCCTTTAATAGTTTCTAAAGCCTCTTGTCCAGCTACTCCATAAACTTTTTTGTTGGAAGCTGGTTTGTCTCCTTCAGTTACTTTAATTTTTACCACTTGTTTAGTAATTTCAGTAGTACTAGTCTGAGTAGTACTTGTTTGGGTCGTACTAGTCTGAGTGGTACTTGTTTGGGTCGTACTAGTCTGAGTGGTACTTGTTTGGGTCGTACTAGTCTGAGTGGTACCTGTTTGGGTAGTACCTACATCTGGTTTTTCAGGTGTTACATCGGAGTTGTCGTCTTTAGCGCAACCCAATACAAAGATTACGGATAGGCACACAAGTGCCACAATAGCATAAAATTTTTTCATTTGATTTATAATTAAATTAATTAGCTCCTATATTTATTTTAACGCGACAAAAGTAAGAACTATTTTGATTACCTCCAAAAAATCTATTAACTATTTTTAGGATTCATTCTTCTTTTATTATATTTTAAATAACAAGAAGAATATCAAAGGCATCAGTGGCGCCTTTTTTTCACTTCCAAAAGAGTTCAAAAAAGCAACTATTTGTTGAGTAGTTCCCTCTCTATTTATCTCTCCTCTGTCTATTAATTGGCCTTCAGCTCATATACTTATCTTGAGTGATTTATCTGTAGCTCTTGAACGGAAGTTCAACAGTTCCCTAATGCTTACACTATACCTCCCATCTCAATTATCTGCTCCGAAAGTCCCTTTTATTGTTGCTAGAAAAAAGCAACACATCACATAGCTGTAATAGAAATTAAAAAAAGTGCCAGTTTTTTGCACATTCCAAAACTTTCCTTACCTTTGTAGCATCTTAAAAATCGAAGTTTATGAAAAGAAAAGACGCCTTAAAAATACTATTTGCTCTGGCGCTTTTAGGACTTGGAAGTTGTAACAACGAGCCAGAAGACTTGCTCTTTGAAGATTTTGAATCGGGAAATTATGCTAACTGGACAGTGGAGGGCGATGCCTTTGGAAGCAGTCCTGCTAGCGGAAGTTACACTGGGCAACAATCTGTGGTAGGATTTGACAAAAAGTTCTTTGCAAACAGCTTTAACAATGGTGATGATTCGCGAGGTACTCTCACCTCTAAGCCCTTTGTTATTCAACGCGATTACTTAAACTTTCTAATAGGAGGAGGCACTAAGCCAGACTCTTATATAGAACTACTCATCAATGGTAAACAAGTTCTCAAATCGCATTCCCCCTACGAAACAGAGACCTTAGAAAGACTCAGTTGGAACGTAAAAGCTTATCGTGGGAAGGAAGCTATTCTGCGCATAGTAGACAATCAGCGTGGTGCGTGGGGACATCTTCTTATTGACCAAATAGAACAAAGCAATATGCCTAAAAGTATTTTTTTCACGAATCATATGTACAACCGTTATGTTCAAAAGAGATATTTGCTGATTCCTATTGAAGATGCAGCAGGAGAAGTGGATGTGCAACTCTCAGTAAAAGACGCAAAGCAACAGTTTACCCCTATAGGAGAGCCTTTGAAAATTCGGCTTGCCCAAAAGAACATTGACTATTGGGTGCCTTTTGACCTTCAAGCGTATCAGGGCAAACAAATACAAGTGAGTTTTTCTCTTATCAACAGTAAGGATATAGGGTGGAGCAGCCTCAAACAAGAAGACACTTTTAAGTTCAGTTTTGATGAAAAATACCGTCCTTTGTACCATTTTTCTCCTCCCTATGGCTGGATGAACGACCCTAATGGAATGGTTTATGACCAAGGGACTTATCATCTTTTTTACCAATACAATCCCTACGGAACACGCTGGGGCAATATGCATTGGGGACACGCTGCTAGCAAAGATTTAACACATTGGGATAACTCTCCTGTAGCTCTTGCTCCTGACCATTTAGGAGCAATCTACTCAGGCAGTGCTGTAGTAGACCACGAGAATAGTGCAGGCTTGGGCAAAGGTGCTATGGTAGCTATTTTCACTTCTTCAGGCGACCGACAAGCACAATCCTTAGCCTACAGCACCGATGGAGGAAAGACTTTTACAAAGTACGAAGGCAACCCTGTACTTTCTGACCCTGCTATTACCGACTTCCGCGACCCCAAAGTATTCTGGTATCCCCCTACCAAACAATGGATAATGAGTCTTGCTACCAGCCAAAGCATCACATTCTATGGTTCGAAAAACCTAAAACAATGGACACGTCTAAGTGAATTTGGTGAAGGAATAGGCAACCACCAAGGTGTTTGGGAATGCCCAGACCTTTTCCCTCTCACCTACGAAGGAAAAAACATATGGGTACTATTGGTGAGCATCAACCCAGGAGGCTCGAATGGCGGTAGTGCTACTCAATATTTCTTAGGAGATTTTGACGGAAAGACTTTCAATCCTCTTCCCCTTCCCTACCCTTTATGGATAGATTATGGGCGCGACAACTATGCAGGTGTAAGTTTTGGCAACATTCCTAACTCTGATGGCCGAAGAATTTTCGTAGGCTGGATGAGCAACTGGGATTACGGCAATGAGGTTCCTACGAAGCACTTCCGCAGCGCAATGACCTTGCCCCGCAACTTGCACTTAACACACAATGGCAAGCACCCCATAGTAGCGAGTTGGCCTGTAAAAGAAACTGAAAACCTGCGCTCTGAAACAGCTGAGCTAAAAGAACAAATCGGGATACGGGATTTCAGCTATGAGAGACTCCTAAAAAATAACCAAGGAGCTTATGAACTGAGCTTTATCCTTAGCCCTAACAACAGCAACCGCTTCAGTTTTGCTTTAGAAAACAACCAAGGTGAGTTTATTGAGTATCAGTTTGACCTCGCCAACAGCACTCTAAAAGTTGACCGCAGCAAAAGCAGTGTTGCTTTTAGTGCGAATTTTGCCGAAAAGCACATTGAGGCGCCTTTAGTAGCCAAGAAAAATTACACTATACACCTGTGGGTAGACAAGGCTTCGACAGAGCTTTTTGTGAATGACGGAGAGCTAAGTCTTACCAATATCGTATTCCCTAATGAAGTGTATAACAGTTTGCATTTCAAGGCTGACAATGGCAGCTTGAACATCAAAGAGGGAAAAGTGTATAAGCTATCCAAAATCGCTCAATAAATTTCCACAGACTGCAAAGCAAAAAAAGATCCTTTCTAGGGAATTCATACTGAATGAACAACAATACAGGTTTGAAAGAGACACTGCGTTTTGCACCCTGTAAGGATTGAAAAACTAACACAGAATTTCATTTTAATAATTTAGAAAACTAACATACAATGAAGAATACAATAGTAGGATTGGGAGAAATCCTTTGGGATGTATTCCCTGAAAGAAAAGTATTAGGAGGTGCCCCTGCTAACTTTGCGTACCACGTATCTCAGTTTGGCTTCAATGGCTATGCCGTAAGTGCCATTGGCGATGACCTCTTAGGCAAAGAAATCTTGAAAAGTTTGGAGGAGAAAGAGTTAAATTACATACTTGAGAAGACAGACTTTCCGACAGGCACTGTAAAAGTAAGCTTGGACGGGAGAGGAATTCCTACCTATGAAATCAGTGAAAATGTAGCGTGGGACAACATTCCATTCACATCGCGCCTCGAGAATTTGGCGAAAAATACGGATGCGGTGTGTTTTGGCTCGTTAGCACAACGGTCGGTTATCTCGCGGGCAACCATTCACAAATACTTAGAGCTTATGCCTGCCGAAAGCTTAAAAGTATTTGACATCAATTTGCGGTTGCAGTATTTCAGCAAAGAAGTTATTATAGATTCATTAGACAAAGCTACAGCCTTAAAAATTAACGACGAGGAGCTTGTGAAGATTACCAAAATATTCCAGCTAAAAGGGAGTGATGAAGAAATATGCCTACAGCTATTAGAGAAATACCATCTAAAATTCTTAATTCTAACACAAGGCACACGGGGTAGCTATGTATTTACCCCTAACGAGAAGTCGTTTTTAGGAACTCCTAAAGTTACCATAGCCGACACTGTAGGAGCAGGCGACTCCTTTACGGCTGCTTTTGTATCGTCGTACCTGAATGGCAGAGGAATAGCATTCTCTCACCAGTTAGCTGTAGAAGTATCGGCCTACGTATGCCAACAACACGGAGCGATGCCACGATTAGCCGATGCACATTTAGAGTTGTTTAGGTAGTTTCTGTTAAATTTGCTAATTTGGCAATTACTTTGTACCTTTGCCCCATTATTATAACCGTCAAACTATTCATCATTATTGCAATGAACTTAAAACATATTTCTCTTGTGGCCATTGCTGTTTTAGGCCTGGTGGCTTGTCAGCCAGAAAACACTACTAAGGAGACTACTACTCCTGAAAAACCACTTATTAGTTATGTAGACCCATTCATCGGTACAGGTGGACACGGGCATACCTACCCCGGTGCAACAACCCCTTTCGGGATGATACAAGTGAGCCCCGTGAATGGTCTCAGCCATTGGGATTGGTGTTCTGGTTACCATTACTCTGACAGCCTAATGGTAGGTTTTGGACATTTGAGTCTAAGTGGTACAGGTATTGGCGACCTAAACGACATTTTATTGATGCCTACCACAAAAGAATACGACCTAAGTGTATTGAAATATGGGCGCAAAGAGCAATACCCCGTGAATGCACAAGAGTTTCGGGATATGGTGCCTTACAAATCAAAATACAGCCATAAGAACGAAAAAGCAACTCCCGGTTATTACCAAGTGTATTTAGAAGACCCAAAGGTAAATGTAGAACTTACCGCTTCACAACGCTATGCAGTACACCGCTACACTTTCGAAAAAGGAGCTGACCAATCAGTTATTCTGAACTTAGGCTATGCTATCAACTGGGACAGCCCCACAGAAACCTACCTTAAAGCTTCAAGTCTTGATGCTAGTTTGCTAATAGGCAGCCGTTTCAGCACAGGGTGGGCGGAAAATCAAAAAGTATTTTTTGCTATTAAGTTTTCACGCCCTATCATAAAAATGAACCTACAAGAACACCAAACACAAACAACCTCTGGACAGTTCTTCTTTGACAGCAGCAGTGAACAATTAGAGGTAAAAGTAGCGGTATCGTCAGTAAGTGAAGAAAATGCCTTAGCTAATTTAGAAATAGACAGTCCTATTGCTTTTGATACTACTAAAGAAGCTGCCCAACGACAATGGGAAAAAACGCTTAGCAGCATTACAGTTGAAACCCCTGTAGATTCACTAAAAACTATCTTCTACACGGCTCTGTACCACGCCCAAGTAGCTCCCGTAACCTTTTCAGATAAGAACGGTCAGTTCCGCTTACAGAACGACAAGATAGCGCAAACTGAAGGCACTGCGTACTCTACGCTTTCTTTGTGGGATACTTTCCGTGCTGAGCACCCCCTACTTACTCTTTTGCAACCAAAAGTAACTGCTGATATTATCAACTCAATGTTAGCATACTATTCAGTGAACAAAGTATTGCCTGTTTGGACACTCTACGGCAACGAGACGAACACAATGACAGGCTATCATTCGGTAGCGGTAATTGCTGAGGCTTACCTAAAAGGGGTACGCGGTTTTGATGCTGAAAAGGCTTACGAGGCGATGAAGACCACTATGATGCAAGATGACCGCGGACTCAAAGCTTACAAGAAATATGGCTACATCCCCTTTAATGCAGGGGTAGATGAATCGGTTACGATAACCCTCGAATATGCTTACGACGATTGGTGTGTGGCACAAATGGCAAAAGCTCTAGGCAAGACAGAAGACGCTGACTTCTTCTTGAAACGCTCTGAAGCCTATGCACATCTATTCGACAAAGAAACAGGTTTTATGCGTGGCAAAAGTACTGATGGCAAATGGCGCACTCCTTTTGACCCCAAACGCTCTGACCACCGCGAAAACACTGACTATACTGAAGGCAATGCTTGGCAGCACAGTTGGTTTGTACCTCACAACGTACGAGGACTTATTGAATTATTTGGAGGTAGTGAACCTTTTGTAAAACACTTAGAAAAGCTCTTTACTGAAAGTTCAGAAATTACTGGTGATAACATCTCTGCTGATATCTCAGGACTCATAGGACAATACGCTCACGGCAATGAGCCCAGCCACCACATTGCTTATATGTTCAATGTAGCAGGCCAACCTAAGAAAACACAGTATTGGGTAGACCGCATCTTGCAAACTCAGTACAACACTACTCCTAACGGACTGAGCGGTAACGAGGACTGCGGACAAATGTCGGCTTGGTACATCTGGAGCGCAATAGGCTTGTACCCAATGAATCCAGCTTCTACCGAATATCAATTTGGTCGTCCGCTCTTCGACAAAGTAACAATGCACTTGCCTAACGGAAAGACTTTTACAATTATTGCTAAAAATGTCTCTAAAGACAATAAGTATATCCAATCAGTAAAACTCAATGGCAAAGAGTACACGAAATGGTTTCTCTCTCACCAAGAGCTATTGAATGGTGGTGAATTGGTTTTTGAAATGACAAATAAATAAACTTAGTAAATGAAAAGAAACATCTTAATCACAGGAGGAGCTGGTTTTATAGGCTCTCACGTGGTAAGGCTATTTGTAAACAAATACTCTAACTATCACATTTTCAACTTAGACAAACTTACCTACGCAGGCAATTTAGACAATGTTGCCGATGTTGCAAGTGCTCCTAATTACACTTTTATTCAAGCAGATATTTGCGACTATGAGCGTATGAAAGCTCTTATAGCTGAACATCACATCGATGGGGTAATTCACCTTGCTGCCGAGAGCCACGTGGACAGAAGCATAGAAGACCCTTTCATCTTTGCTAAAACTAACGTAATGGGAACCTTGAGTTTGCTACAAGCTACTCGTGAGGTTTGGAAAGACCAAATGGAAGGCAAACGCTTTTACCATGTTTCTACTGATGAAGTGTATGGTGCCTTGGAAATGGATAATACCCTTTTCACGGAACAAACACCTTACTACCCTCAATCGCCGTATTCGGCTTCTAAGGCTTCGTCCGACCACTTTGTGCGAGCTTACCACAATACCTACAAACTGCCTGTCGTAATCTCCAACTGCTCTAACAACTACGGCTCTCACCAATATCCTGAAAAGCTAATTCCTGTGTGTATCTACAACATTGTAGACAACAAACCACTACCTATCTATGGCAAAGGCGAAAATATTCGCGACTGGCTATTTGTAGAAGACCATGCTCGCGCTATTGACACTATTTTCCACCAAGGAAAAGACGGTGATACCTACAACATAGGAGGCTTTAACGAATGGCGTAATATTGACTTAGTAAAAGTTATCATCAAAGAAGTAGACAAGCAATTAGGCAGACCTGAGGGCACTTCTGAGAAGCTCATCACCTTTGTTACTGACCGTGCAGGTCACGACCTGCGTTACGCTATTGATGCTAGCAAATTAAAGAACGAGCTAGGATGGGAACCCTCTTTGCAATTTGAAGAAGGTATCCAAAAGACAGTAGCTTGGTACCTTGCTAACAGATAGTTCTCTTTTTGTCATCTACCTGAAACACCTACGGAATGAATCTACTCATCTATTTGATTGTCTTTCCTCTGATTTGGAGCATCTCTCGTATGCCTTTTTGGATGCTGTATGCCTTTTCAGACTTTTTGTACGCCATACTCTATAAACTGCTAAAGTTCAGAACAAAAGTAGTGCGCAAAAATCTGCATATTGCTTTCCCTTTTAAAACGGAGAAGGAACTGCTATCCATTGAGCGCAAGTTCTATCATCACTTTTGCGACACAATGCTTGAGATGATCAAATCATATGGGATGAGCGATGCTGAGATGAAAAAACGTATGACATTTCCTAACTTGGAGGTGCTAAAAAGCTACGAGACACAAGAGCGTAATATAATAATAATGTGCAGCCACTACGCAAGTTACGAGTGGCTGCTCTCATTAGCTTATTTTCTAAAGCACAAGTCGTATGCTCTTTACACCCCATTGAGCAATCCTTATTTCGACAAGTTGTTGCAAAAAATACGAATGAAACACCACAGCTATCTTCTGCCACGCTACACGGCACATAGGGAAATGAAAAAGCATAAGGACGAGCAAGAGGTTTATTGCTACGGTTTTGCCTCTGACCAAATTCCTAACAACGACAAGAATTACCGTAGGCCGTTCTTAGGACTAAATGTACCAGTATTCACTGGTGCTGAGCGTTTGGGTAAAGCTCTCAATACTGTGATTGTTTTTGCTAAGATTGAAAAGCTAAAACGCGGCTACTACGAGACAACTTTTGAGGTACTGGCAGAAAATCCTACCGAATTTGTAGATTTCCAAATCACTGACAGTTTCTTTGAGCGCATCAACCGACAAATTTATGACCGCCCTGAATACTACTTGTGGACACATAATAGATTCAAGAGGATGCATTAAGGAACCGCCACTTTTTAAATTCTTCACTGTTATGAAACAGCTATTATTAATCGCTACTTTGTGTAGCCTTTTTTCTTGTAGCACCCCTGCTCCACAAGAAAAACAACTTGCACAAGAGAATCCCCCTCTAACAGTGCAAACCTCTTATACCCAATACGTAAACCCTCTGATGGGTACCGACTCTAAGTTTAGCCTATCGAACGGCAACACCTACCCTGCTATTGCTGTTCCTTGGGGGATGCACTTCTGGACACCCCAAACTAACAAGATGGGAGATGGCTGGACATACCAATATCACGCTGAAAAGCTGGTAGGCTTCAAACAAACCCACCAACCGAGTCCGTGGATAAACGACTATGGAGCTTTTGCCTTAATGCCTATAGTAGGGAACCTTAAAATCAAAGAGGAGGAGCGCGCCTCGTGGTTTTCGCACAAGGCAGAAACATCAGCTCCTCATTACTACAAAGTGTATTTGGCCGATTATGATACTTCGGTAGAGATCACCCCTACTAGTCGTGCTGCACAATTCCGCTTTACTTTTCCTGAAACTGACAAAGCTTACCTATTGTTAGATGCTTACTTCAAAGGCTCAATGGTGCAGATATTGCCAAAAGAACGTAAAATCATAGGGTATGCCCGCAACAATAGCGGAGGCGTACCTGACAATTTTCACAATTATTTTGTTCTAACCTTTGACAAAGACTTTGAAAGCGTACAGACTTGGGGCGATGGTTTTAAACTAAAAAACACTCCTGACAACCAAGGTGAACACACAGGAGCTGTAGTAGGGTTCCGCACCAAACGCGGCGAACAAGTAACCGTAAAAGTTGCTTCTTCTTTCATTTCTCCAGAACAAGCCTTGCTAAACTTACAAACTGAATTAGGCAATGACACTTTTGAACAAACACAACAAAAAGCACTTGCTCTCTGGGAGAGTCAATTAGGCAGAATACAAGTAGAAGACGAAAACACTGACCGCCTACGCACTTTCTACTCTTGCCTATACCGAACATTGCTCTTCCCGCGTAGTTTCTACGAGTACAACGACAAGGGAGAAATGGTGCATTACAGTCCATACAACGGGAAGATAGAGAATGGCTATATGTATACCGATAACGGCTTTTGGGATACTTTCCGCGCAGTATTTCCCCTCTTCAATCTGCTCTATCCTGAAATGAACCAACAAATGATGAAAGGACTCGTAAATGCCTATAAAGAGTCAGGTTGGTTGCCTGAATGGGCAAGCCCAGGACATCGCGACTGTATGATAGGTTCCAATTCGGCTTCCATCATTGCGGATTCGTATCTGAAAGGGAATATTGGTCAAGAGGATGCAGAAATCCTATTGGAGGCAATGTTAAAGAATGCTACCCAAGAAACAGGTAGACCGGTAAAATCGGTGGGAAGAGAAGGGGTATCGTACTACAACAG
Source organism: uncultured Capnocytophaga sp. (assembly GCA_963519425.1). Classification (GTDB taxonomy): domain Bacteria; phylum Bacteroidota; class Bacteroidia; order Flavobacteriales; family Flavobacteriaceae; genus Capnocytophaga. The sequence goes on along the minus strand of CAUQNY010000028.1, from coordinate 6,034 downwards.
CTTAGGTTATGTACCTTATGATGTAAAGATTAACGAAAACGTAGCCCGCACGCTAGAATATGCTTATGCTGACTACTGTATTGGACGAATGGCTGAAAAGATGGGTAAAACAGCTATTGCAAAACAGTATTACGAACAATCTAAACGCTACAAAAATGTTTTTGACCCAGACACCCGATGGATGCGTGGTAAGAACAAAGACGGCAAATTTCAATCGCCTTTCAATCCGCTGAAGTGGGGCGATGCTTTTACTGAGGGCAACAGTTTGCATTACACATGGTCGGTATTTCAGGATTTTGAAGGACTCATCCAACTAATGGGAGGCAAAGAAGCTTTTGAAAAGAAGATAGATGAAGTGTTTGAGATGCCCCCACTCTTCGATGACTCGTACTATGGTTTTACAATACACGAAATTCGCGAAATGCAGCTTATGGATATGGGCAACTACGCACACGGCAATCAGCCTATACAACACCTGATCTACCTATACAACTATGCAGGTAAACCTAAAAAAGCACAAGCTAAATTGCGCGAGGTTATGGACAAACTGTATACTGCCACTCCCGACGGCTATTGTGGCGATGAGGACAACGGACAAACATCGGCTTGGTATGTATTCTCAGCTTTAGGATTCTATCCAGTTACCCCTGCCAGCGATGTGTACATTCTTGGCAACCCACTATTTAAGACAGTAAGTTTGCAACTCCCCGAGGGCAATAAGTTCCTCATCAAGAGTGTAGATAGAAATAGCAATTCTAGTTTAGTTACTACAGTACAACTGAACGGCAAACGTTTAGAAGGTTTTGAACTTCCTTTTGACGTGTTCAGAGAAAATGGCACACTCACCTTTTTTAGATAATTAGGGAAATTCTTGATACCTCCTAATGGATTTTGGCAAATAGCAAGAAGATTATCTTAAAAACTAATTGATTATCAAACTCATACACATTGAACTGATATTCATCTTTTCATTAGAAGAAGGCTGTTTGACAAGTTGAAAAGTCAGTATTTTGAGGATTGTTGTCCTTTTTTGACATCTGGAAATACTGAGTTTAGCACTTTTAAACAGCCTTCTCTCTTTTTTAAATCAAAAAACATCAATCACATTAACAAACTTTAACATAAATAATTTGGATATTATCCATTTTACATCTAACTTTGGCGCATCAAATATCGGTTTCACAATGTGATTTTGTTAATCACACACTTTTATGATTACTCAACTACAAGGAAAATTAGTAGAAAAGAACCCAACTTATGTAGTGATAGACTGCCAAGGGGTGGGATATTTTGTAAATATCAGTCTGAACACCTATTCGGCACTTTCAGAAGGGGAGGCCATCAAACTATACACCTATTTGCAAGTAAGGGAAGACGCCCATACCCTATACGGCTTTTTCAGCAAAGCTGAACGCGAAGTATTTGTATTGCTACTCTCAGTCTCGAGCGTGGGTGCGGGAACTGCCCGCACAATGCTTTCCTCCCTTACGGCTGCACAAGTGCGCAATGCCATAGTAGCAGGTGAGGTAGCTACTATTCAAGCTGTAAAAGGCATTGGTGCCAAAACAGCTCAGCGTATCGTTTTAGATTTGAAAGACAAGATACTTAAACTACAAGACTTTCAAGATGAAGCTATCAGCCCTACTAACACCTACAAAGAAGAAGCTCTTGCAGCCTTGGAAGTCTTGGGCTTCGTACGCAAGCAGGCTGAAAAAACTATTGATAAGATACTCAAAACAGCTGAGAACGACTTATCGGTAGAAGAACTCATCAAACAAGCATTGAAATCTATGACTTAAGAAGCATTTGCCTACCAAAAGCAAGTTCCAAGAAGCTTACAAACAGTTTCTCTACTCTATAAAAAACACATCACTAAGTAACCTAATTGCTATTAAAATAACGACTATGGAACAAGCAAAACTAATTTTTGAAGGAAAAGAGTACCTCTTCCCTATAGAAGTGGGCTCTGAGAATGAAAAAGCCATTAACATAGAGAAGCTACGCGCTCTCACAGGCTTGGTAACCCTTGATTCGGGATACAAAAATACAGGAGCTTGTAAGAGTGCCATTACTTTCTTAGATGGCGAACGCGGCATCTTACGCTACCGCGGCTACAATATTGAAGATTTGGCAGCTCATGCTGAATTTCTGGAAGTTGCCTACTTGCTTGTCTTCGGAGAGCTACCTACGGCCGAGGAGTACGCAGATTTTAAGAAAACTATTCACAAGTACACCCTTGTGCACGAGGAAACGCGGAGAATTTTGGACGGTTTCCCAAAATCGGCACACCCTATGGGGGTATTGGCCTCCATTACGAGTGCCCTCACTGCTTTCAACCCTACCCCTGTAAATGTAAACTGCTCTAAAGATGTGTATCAGGCAGTTTGCAAGGTAATTGCCAAAGTTACCATTGTGGCTACGTGGGTATTCCGTAAGCGCGAAGGTCTACCATTGAACTACTATGACAATTCATTAGGATACATTGAAAATCTTTTGCAGATGCTTTTTGCACTTCCTACTGAAAAATACGAAATAAACCCTACTGTAGTGAGTGCCTTAAACAAACTACTCATTCTTCACGGTGACCACGAACAGAACTGTTCAACTTCTACAGTTCGCTTGGTAGGTTCTTCGGAAGCAGGACTATTTGCAAGTATCTCATCGGGGGTATCTGCCCTATGGGGACGTCTGCACGGCGGTGCCAACCAAGCAGTGATTGAAATGCTTGAAGACATCCATGCTGATGGGGGTGATGTAGAAAAGTACATTAGAAAGGCAAAAGACAAAAATGATCCTTTCCGCCTAATGGGCTTTGGACACAGAGTTTACAAAAACTTTGACCCTCGTGCAAAAATCATTAAGAAGGCTGCCGATGATGTACTACACGCTTTAGGCATTGATGACCCTGTTTTTGACATTGCTAAGCACTTGGAAAAAGTAGCTTTGGAAGATGAGTACTTCAAGAGCCGTAACCTCTACCCCAATGTGGATTTCTATTCGGGTATCATCTACCGTGCTTTGGGAATGCACGTGGAAATGTTTACGGTACTTTTTGCTATTGGGCGCCTACCCGGCTGGATAGCACAATGGAAAGAGATGCGCCAAGGCGGAGAACCTATTGGGCGCCCTCGTCAAATTTATACAGGTGCCAAAGAGAGAAGTTTTGTTCCTTTGAACAAAAGAGCTTAACAAAGGTTTTAATCTATTTGCTATGTAGCAAGGCTTTGACACTCGACCTTAAGATACTTAGACGACGAAGTGCTTCTGAGGCACAGATTTCTAACAAATTAGAGGCAAAATCAAGGCTTCGCCCTCTGTAATAAAGCTGCCCGAAAAGGTTTTAACCTTTTCGAGCAGCTTTTTTTGTCTATTGTGTCTTCGGCACTCCTTCGAGGCTACTTAGGAGCTACCACAGTATATTTTTTGTGTGTGGAATTGGCGTAAGTTGTTTTTTCCATTTAGAAGCTTGTTTTTTGAAAAAAAACTCGTATCTTTGCACGCTAATCACACTAACACAGTGTAGGAGACAAATGAAAATTTTCTTATATAGCCTTTTAGGGTTGCTGTTAGGCAGTTGCGGCATCTATAATTTTACAGGAGGGAGTACTGGTGATGCAAAGACATTTCAAGTGAACTTCTTCCGAAATGATGCACCCTTGGTGGAACCAGGCTTAGATCGCGATTTTACCATCGCACTGCAAGATTTGATTAACAACCAAACAAACCTAAGCCTCACCGACCGTAATGGAGACCTTGTGTATGAGGGGGAAATTGTGGAGTTTAACATCACTCCGATGACGGCTACCGCTGGTCAAACTGCTGCCCAAAACCGCCTGACAATAGGTGTGAATGTACGCTTTACCAACCATACAGAAGAGAAAAAAGACTTTGAGAAACGCTTTTCGTTTTACTACGACTATCCTGCAGCTGCACAGCTGAGCTCGGTAAAAGGAGAAGCCTTCACTCAGATTTTTGAGCGCATCACTCAAGATATTTTTAATGCTTCGTTGGCAGATTGGTAAAATTAGCCTTTCACAAATTGAGAAATTGGTAATTTGACTGTTAAAGAATTCATAGAGATTGCGAAAACGCCCTACACTATAAGTAATCAGCAGGCAAATGCGCTGAACGAAATAGTGCAGGAGTTTCCTTATTTTCAAGCGGCAAGAGTATTACAACTAAAGATTTTGCACTCGCAAGGGGACTATAGATACACGAAAGCCTTAAAACTGGCTGCTGTGCACGTAACAGACCGTTCGGTATTGTTTGATTTTATCAATTCAAAATCTATTATTCCTAACTTTTCGGCTTTGCGAAATGATTTTGAACGAATTAAGAAAGCTCACGAACACGACCACAATGAAAATACACCACCTAAGGTAAGCTATATAGATCCAGACCCTATTTTCCCTGATGAGCTCATCAATCATCAAGAACTAGTAGACCTATTTGTTCCTAAAGATTCAGTTGTGCCCCGAGTAGAGGAAACACCACAATGGGTGCAACAATTTCCCGTAGATCCGGACGCGTCAGTTCCTTACAAAGATGACAATGTAGCAGAAAAATTCAAGCTGATTGATAAGTTTTTAGAAAACAATCCAAAGATTGCGGCCTCGAAAGATTACGTTTCTGAAGTGAATTTGGCAGATGAGGTAAAGGTAGATGAGCGACGATTAATGACAGAAACTCTTGCTCAAGTGTATGTAAATCAGCGTAAATACAAACAGGCTATCCAAGCGTATGAAATATTAATTTTGAAATATCCAAAAAAAAGTGCTTACTTTGCAGCGCAAATAGAACAAATTAAGAAACTACAACAAAATAATTGATTTAACAAATGACAGCATTCAACATCTTTTTAGTGCTCATCGTAGTAGTGTGCTTGCTACTCGCATTAGTAATTATGGTTCAGAATCCAAAAGGAGGAGGACTATCGTCTACCTTTGGCGGGAACACGCAAGTAGTAGGAGGAGTAAAAAAGACAGGAGACTTCTTGGAACGCAGTACTTGGACGTTTGCAGGTGCATTGGGGGCTCTTATCCTCATTGCTAACACCTTAATAGGCAGTACTGGCGTAAATGGCGACTCTAAACTGCTAAACGGAGATTCCCCTGCAGCTCCTGTGGAAAATGTACTAAACCAAAATGCCACACCTGCCAACAATACGCCTGCGACTTCTTCAGAAACTGCTCGCTAAACTGACAAAAAGTCAGTTTTTACAACTTGGCACGATTTCTGAAATATACTTTCCGATTTTTAAAAGGAATTAAAGTACTGAAGAAAGTTAGACTATAAAGACTTTGCCAAATTCTAATTCCTTATTGGGCTGAGATTTTTGGCAAAGTTTTTCTAACATCAGGACGATGAAGATTTGAAATAACTAAAAACTAAACAAGATAATGGCAAATGTGAATATTAAACCACTTGCAGATAGAGTGGTGATTGAACCAGCTGTAGCTGAAACAACAACTGTTTCGGGTATTATTATCCCTGACACGGCAAAAGAAAAACCTCAAAAAGGGACTGTAGTAGCTGTAGGCGCAGGCACTAAAGATAACCCTGTAACCCTAAAAGTGGGAGACACTGTGCTTTATGGCAAATACGCAGGTACTGAGCTAAAATTGGAAGGTAAAGATTACCTTATTATGCGTGAGAACGACGTTTTAGCAGTTATCTAAGTAAGACAATATTTCAGAGCAAAGGCAGGGATATGCCTTTAAGTGCAAGAAACAAAAATGGTAATGGAAGAGGTATGAATACCTCAAAACCATCTTCATCTAAAAATTAAAAACTAAAGAAATGGCAAAAGAGATTAAATTTGACATAGACGCACGCGAAGGACTTAAACGCGGTGTAGATGCATTGGCGAATGCAGTGAAAGTAACACTTGGTCCTAAAGGACGCAACGTTATCATTAGCAAATCATTTGGTTCGCCTCAAGTAACTAAAGACGGAGTGAGTGTGGCTAAAGAGATTGAGTTAGAAGACGCTCTTGAGAATATGGGCGCTCAAATGGTGAAAGAAGTAGCTTCAA
>CAUQNY010000027.1:0-25988 GCA_963519425.1 uncultured Capnocytophaga sp. | reverse complement strand
TACATAACAAAAACCCTTATAAAGAAATGCAATTTGATGTAATCATCGGCAATCCACCTTACCAAATGAGCGATGGAGGAGCTAAAGCGAGTGCTAAGCCTATTTATCATTTGTTTATTGAACAAGCTATTAAACTCAACCCTAAATATATTTGTATGATTACCCCCAGTCGTTGGTTTGCAGGGGGTAAAGGCTTAGATGATTTTAGAGAATCTATGCTTAAAAATAAACAGCTTAAAGAAATACACGATTTTCCTGATGCTAATGAGGTGTTTCCAGGAGTAGAGATTAAAGGAGGAGTAAACTATTTTCTTTGGGATAGAGAGTATCATGGTGATTGCCTTATTAAAACTTACGAAAAAGGAGAGTGTATTTCTGCCCTTAAAAGACCACTTAAAGAAGAAGCTGCAGATGTATTTATTAGATACAATGAGGCTATTCCTATACTAAGAAAAATACAATCCTTTGGAGAAAATAGCTTTAGCAAACTTATAAGTTCTGCAAAACCTTTTGGATTAAGAACTTATTTTAAAGGTAAAAAAGAGCCTTTTAAAGGTGCTGTAAAAATATATATTAATGGCGGTATAGGCTATATCAAAGAAGAAGATGTTTTAAAAAATCACGATTGGATAAAAGAACATAAAGTGATTGTTCCTTATGCTGTAGGTAGTGGAGATAGTAAAACAGATAAAGTAAATCCTATTTATGCGGAACCTAATTCTTGTTGTACAGAAACCTATCTAGTAATAGGTCCTTTTGCTACTGAAAAAAGATGTAGGAATGTAATGCAATATATAGAAACTAAGTTTTTACATTTTTGTTTAACACTCAAAAAAAATACTCAACACTCAACAAAAGAGTTTTATCAATTCGTGCCTCAACAAGATTTTGATGAGGAATGGACAGACGAAAAGCTATACCGCAAATATGGTCTTACAGCAGAGGAAATAGCTTATATAGAAAAAATGGTAAGACCAATGGAGTAAAATTAATTTTCTAAAAAGTATAATTATGAATAAATTTGAATATAAAGACTTTACTTATTTGTCAGATGATAGTATATCAGGAGATAAAGAGAGTATTAAAGGAATAAGTAGTGAACCTCCTAAGTTATACAAATATTATCCATATAATAATTTTTCTATTGATGCTCTAACAAATCAATATTTATATGCCTCACACCCTTACCAGTTTAATGATTCTATGGATAGCTCTTGGGTATTGTTAGATTTCAAAAATATAACAAAAGAAAGATATATAAGGCTTCTTGAATATTGTTGGAATACAAAAACTAAAGGGGAGGTAAATGAACTATTTTCTTATGATAAGGGGCAAAACTTTGAATATATTCGTCTTCTTTTTTATATAACTATTTCAAGAACAAAAGGTTTTGTTTCTTTGTCATCAAATTGCATAAATAATTTGATGTGGGGGCATTATTCAAAGGAAACAGGATTTGTTGTTAAATTAGATACGAAAACACTTAAAGACAATATTAAGATTCTTAATAATGACATAAAGAATTTTTCTTTAACGCCTATTCAGTATGTTGATAAACTCGAAACTATAGATATGTTGAGAGAAGAATTTAAAAGCCCTTTTTTGCCTTTCTTATTAGCGACCAATGTAAAACAAAATAATTGGGCATACGAAAATGAATGGCGTTTACGTATTCATAAAGAATTAATGGATACACCTAAGGATTTATCATTAGCAATAAAGAACTTCCTAGAAATAACATCTCAGATAGAAGATGTAAAAATCGATTTTCCTTTTAAAAGTAATAGAAAAGTTTATTATCCTAAAGAAGCTATTAAAGGTATTTTGTTAGGGAAAAACTTTCTTCTTCAAGATAAATATTGCAAAAAAGTTAGATACAACAATAACGTTGTTTTGTTTTTTAAGGAAGAAGAGATAGAATTTATTGAATTTGTGAATTTTTTAGTAGATAACTTTAGTGATAAATTATTTCATTCATCAGAATATTATAATAATGATGGTTCTATTGAAAGAAGATCAGTTCCTATCAAGTTTGAAAAGGTTGATTATTATACTTTTAAATTAGATATACCACAAAAGTAAAATTAGCTCCTTAACATCCTTATAACTCACAATAATCAAGAGATAGCGTTGTATCCTAAAAATATTAAATAAAACCTTTATAAGATGAAAAAAGCAAACCTAACAAAAGTACAGTTGTTACAAAACAGCTTGATTCTTATACTTAGCTCTATAGCAACAGAAGAGAAAAGTATTAGAGAAGGATGTAGAAAAGAAGTAACCAAAGTACTTCTTGAAGCCAGAGAAAAGCTCTTAAAAGAAATCTTAGAGGCTATAGAAGAAGAAAAGCGTACTAAAAACAACTTCTGGAAAATATTCTAACTAATTTGCTAATTATTATGAACATCCCTCGTATTTATGCGTATTCTGATGAGCGTTTCGCTGGTTGCCTTAAAGTAGGCTATACCACCCTCACTGCCGAAGAGCGCGTGCGCCAGCAAACCGAAGCCGTAAAAATGCCCAAACAAACGTGGCGCATTGAACTCGATGAGCTCGCTATTCGCAATGACGGCACCTTCTTTACCGACCTCGAAATCCATCGTGGCTTACAGCGTATGGGGATAGTGCGTGAAAAAGGCGAGTGGTTCCGTTGTACTGTAGGTCAACTAAAAAAGTGTATTACCAATGAAAAGACAGGGCAATACGATACTGATGTGACTCGCTATCACAGTTTCCCAATGCGCCCCGAACAACAAAGGGCGGTAGATATGACGGCTAATTTCTTTAAGAACAACCCGCCAACTGGGGGACATATCCCGCACTTCCTCTGGAATGCCAAAATGCGTTTCGGCAAAACCTTTGCTGCCTATCAGTTAGCCAAAACAATGGGCTGGAAACACCTATTAGTCATCACTTTTAAGCCTGCGGTGGCTTCCGCTTGGCGTGATGACCTCCTCTCTCATACCGACTTTAAAGGCTGGCAGTTTGTGTCGCAGTCAGAAGGTGATACCCCTCCAGAGAAGATAGATAAGCAACGTCCATATGTGTATTTTGGTTCATTTCAGGATCTTTTAGGCAAGGACAGATCCACAGAGGGTATCAAAGAGCAAAATCAATGGATACACCAAACCCATTGGGATTGTGTAATATTTGATGAGTACCACTTCGGTGCGTGGCGCGAAAAAGCAAAAGACCTTTTCGAAGATCCTAAAACAGAGATAGAAAAACAACTCAAAAAAGAGTATGAAGACTACCAAAAAGAGGCTAAGAACATAGAAAAAGAAGAAGGTAACGACACCTCCTTTGTAAAGGATTTCGATGAAGATGCCCTCCCCATCACCACCAACCACTATCTGTACCTCTCTGGCACCCCCTTCCGTGCTCTTCAAAATGGAGATTTCTTAGAAGACCAAATCTTTAGCTGGACGTACACCGATGAGCAGCAAGCCAAAGAACAGTGGCAAGGAGATAACAATCCTTATGTATCACTTCCCAAAATGCTAATGATGCTCTACAAACTCCCAAAAAAAATCGAAGAAATAGCTCTAAAAGGCGAAAAAGACGAGTTCGACCTCAATCTGTTTTTCAAAGCCGAAGGAAAAGGTAAAAAAGCCAAATTCAAATATGAAACAGCGGTACAAGGTTGGCTAAACTTCATCAGAGGGCAACTCTCTACCACTTGGGAAAACGAGCTCAAAACTGATACTCCTGCCCCTATGCCTTTTGCTGAGGTGAAGTTGCTCAATAGCCTACAACACACCTTTTGGTTTTTGCCTAATGTATCAGCCTGCGATGCAATGGAAAATCTACTTAATGCCTCTGCTAATATCTTTTATCAAAGCTATAAGATTATCAACTGCTCGGGCACTAAAGCAGGTATAGGCGAAAAAGCCTTAGATAATATGCGTCGTCAAATGGGCGATCCTCTGCACACCCAATCTATTACGCTCTCTTGTGGCAAACTCACCACAGGAGTATCTGTGCCAGCGTGGTCGGGTATCTTTGTATTGAGGAGCCTTACCAGCCCCGAAACTTACTTTCAGTCAATATTCCGTGTGCAAACTCCTTGGGTACTCAAAAACCCCGATAAAACTTCTCCTAACCGTGAAGAAATCGTAAAAACACAGTGTTACGTATTTGATTTTGCCCCCAACCGCGCATTAAAGCAAATAGACCAATACACAAGTCAGCTTACAATAAGTAGTGAGGTAAGTAGGGAAAAATCAATAGCCGAGTTCATACACTTCTTACCAGTGTTGTATTATGATGGGGCAATCTTAGAACCCATAGATGCACAAAAAATATTAGATATTGTAATAATAGGCACCACTGCCAATCAGTTAGTACGTCGTTGGGAAAGCAATTTATTAGTGAATGTAGATACCCTTACTCTAAGTAGATTGATGAACAGCCCTGAAGCCATAGCTGCTTTAGAAAATATTGAGGACTTTCGTTCATTACGTGATGATATAAGCACAATGATTAACAAGAGCGAGAAAGTAAAAAAGGCTAAAAAAGAAGCTGCTGAAAAAGGAGAAAAGCCCGACAAAAAAACAACTAAAGAACAAGATGAGTATAAGAAAAAACGCAGTAAAATACAGACAAAACTGCGCAAACTTGCTACGCGTATCCCCTACTTTATGTATCTCACCGATTACCGTGAAGAAACCTTTTATGATGTAGTACGTCGTTCAGAACCCGAACTATTCAAAAGTGTAACAGGACTCACCCAAGAACAGTTTGAGTTATTAGCTAACTTAGGAGTCTTCAACAAAGGACTAATGAACGATGCTGTGTATAAGTTCAAACGTTATGAGGATAGCAGTTTGGTGTACACAGAAGAATTGACAATAAATACTTTATAAAACACTTTATTTCAAACATTTTATCCTTATAATAGACTACCTCAAGAAAAGAAAGAAATATCTTTAGATAAAATCATATAAAAAAGCTATCAGATCTAAAAACAAACCAAATATATTTTTATGTGATGTGTATCTACATTAAAAGACAATATACTAAGGAACCCTCTTATTTCAAAGCGATTAGTCAAAGTAAGGATATTATTTACGATGTAGTAAAGGATTATAAAACACTCCTCGATAAAGTAATGAAATAACGAAAAAAGAAAATTTTTCTGTAAGAGACATCTCGGAGCTACCTCGGAGCTATCTCGGAGACTAGTCGGAGACTAGTCGGAGAAAAAGCGTACCTACATCAAAATCCAACTTTCTACAAAATGCCCCAAACACAGAAAAAATAATTACTTCCTGCCCCTATCTCTTGATTGTCCTAGTATCTGCCCGTGCCGTGCAGCTCGCACTCCCACTTTTGCCCCAATAGCGGGTTGAAGCTTTGGAGTTAAAAATTTGCTGCTTGGAACTTTTTTCGTACCTTTGCCTCAAATTTAACAAGAACTATGATTTATGAAATATGTGCCAGCTCCTTCGAGTCGGCCAAAAATGCTGAAATAGCGGGCGCTACACGCATCGAATTGTGTAGCGAGTTAGGCGTAGGGGGCGTAACGCCCAGCTATGGACTTACCAAAAAAGTAATGGACGAGCTGAGCATCGGCAACTGCGTGCTCATAAGGCCGCGAAGTGGCAACTTTACTTATACCGAAGAGGAGTTTGACGTAATGCTCCGCGACATTCGTTGGTGCCGCGAATTAGGCTGCCAAGGAGTAGTAACAGGAGTCTTACACCGCGATAATACTATCGACGAGGAACGCACAGCACGCCTAAAAGAGGCTGCAGGAACGATGGAGTTCATCTACCACCGTGCTTTCGACTGTACCCCCGACCCCATAGCAGCTATCCACACCCTCAAACGCCTTGGGGTGCACCGCATACTTACCTCTGGCGGCAAGAAATCAGCTATTGAAGGACTTGAGTTGCTAAAAGAACTAAACCGTATTGCAGCAGGACAGCCTACCATTATGCCTGGTGGAGGAATCAATCCGCAGAGCATCGTACAGATAAAAGCCGCAGGATTCACCGAGGTGCATTTTTCGGGCACAGTTTTTGAAGAATTAGGCACTACTCTACCCTTCTCATTCAAAACAGAAGCTTTCCTTGATGAGAGCAAAAGACCTATCTCATCAGTAGAAAACATAGAAAAAATTATTCAATCAGCAAATTAGCAATCTTACAAATTCGCTAATTTACTAATCAGCTTATGCTTTACACAATCCTTATAGGTGTTTTTGTAGTTTATTGGTTACTGACGTGTTATACCAGTAGGAGCCTAAAAGCCCTAAAAACTCCGTGGTGGGGGCAAGGAATATTTTGGACAGTCGCCTCTCTAATTGTAGGAAACTTGCTCTACTATTGGTTTTCTCGTGGAAAAGTAGTGTGGAGTGCACCACAGCAATACGCAGTAGCAGGACTCCTCACTTGGATCATTGTCTGCCTATTCGTATGCATACCATTGCTCTTGGAAGACGTATTGAGAGTGCTTAGGTGGCCATTCAGAAAAGCTGCCAAAAAAAAACCGTACCTGCCCTCTCGCCGCAAGTTTGTTAGTGCATTGGGGTGGGCATTAGCAGCTATACCGCTATCAGGAATGCTCTACGCCATTTTCAAAGGAAAATACAACTACAAAGTACTAAAATACACCCTCTACTTTGACGACCTTCCTGAGGAGTTCGATGGTTATCGCATCACCCAAATATCAGACATTCATTGTGGCAGCTTTGACAATTACGACAAAATACGCTATGGAGTAGAACTTATCAATGCTCAAAAAAGCGATGTAATTCTCTTCACTGGCGACTTGGTGAACAACTTAGCCGATGAGGTACACCAGTGGAAAGAACTATTCGGTACTATATATGCCCCCGATGGTGTTTTCTCTGTAATGGGTAACCACGACTACGGCGACTATTCCTCTTGGGAAAGTGCTGAGGCAAAACAGCAAAATTTAGAACACCTTTTCAGCCTTCAAAAGGAAATGGGATGGCAGTTGCTTCGCAACGAGCATCGCTACTTAGAGCGTAATGGCGAAAAAATAGCCCTCGTAGGAGTTGAAAACTGGGGACACGGAAGATTCTCCAAGTACGGCGACTTGAACAAGGCTTTAGCAGGAGTCTCTAATACCGACTTTAAGATTTTGTTGAGCCACGACCCTACCCATTGGCAAGAAGTAGTACTGCCCGAAAGGAAAGATATACAGCTAACCCTCAGCGGTCATACCCACGGAATGCAATGTGGAATAGAAATCCCAGGCTGGTTGCGGTGGAGCCCCTCGCAATATGTATATAAGTATTGGGCTGGAATGTACGAAGAGAACGACCAATACCTAAATATAAATCGTGGTTTTGGGTATCACGCTTTCCCCGGACGTTTGGGCGTATGGCCAGAAATTACTGTAATTGAATTGAAAAGCAGTCGCCAGATGTCAGGCATTAGTACCGACGACTAACCACTAACGACTAATTAAAAAGATGAAAAGATTTATCCTATCAGGAGGCGGTACGGGGGGACATATTTTCCCCGCTATCGCCATTGCTGATGAAATAAAAAGGCGATTGCCTGAAGCTGAGATTCTATTTGTAGGAGCAAAAGACCGTATGGAAATGCAGAAAGTGCCTCAAGCAGGCTATCCTATCGAAGGATTGTGGATTTCTGGTCTGCAACGAAAACTGACTTGGCAAAACTTGCTCTTCCCGCTGAAATTCATACACAGTCTACTGAAATCACGACAGATTATCAAGCGTTTTAAGCCCGATGCTGTGATTGGCACTGGAGGCTTTGCTAGCGGTACTGTAGTAAAAGTGGCTGGACAGATGGGAATTCCTACTTTCATTCAGGAGCAAAACTCCTATGCAGGTATTACTAACAAGATGTTAGCAGCCAAAGCCAAAAAGATATGCGTGGCCTACGATGGAATGGAAGCTTTTTTCCCAAAAGAAAAGATAGTAAAAACAGGCAATCCCATTCGTGGGGGCTTGATAGACATCCAGCAGCACCGCACTGAAGGAGGGGTGCGCTTTCACCTGAATACCGAACAGAAAACCCTTCTCGTGTTGGGGGGTAGTTTGGGGGCAAGACGCATAAACCAGTTAATAGAAGCCCAGTTACCTCTATTCGAACAATTAGGCGTACAAGTATTGTGGCAGTGCGGCAAGCTGTACTACGACGATTATAAGAAATACAATAGCGAGCAAGTGCGGGTTTTAGCTTTTATCGACAAGATGGAAGAAGCTTATGCCGTAGCCGATGTGATTATTTCACGTGCTGGCGCGAGTTCAGTAAGCGAGCTATGTGTAGTAGGCAAACCTGTTATTTTTATCCCATCGCCCAATGTAGCCGAAGACCACCAGACCAAGAATGCACGTGCCATTGCCGATAAGGGTGCTGCTATCCTATTGCGCGAAAGTGAGTTAGACAACTCTTTTGCCAATACTTTCAGCAAGCTCATTAGCAGCGAAGCACAACAGGCAGCACTTTCTGCAAACATCAAGGCCTTGGCGCAGCCCAATGCAACCAAAGAAATAGTAGATTTAATAATCAATGGTTAATGACTAAATTTTTGACTTTCATAGCCCTCTGCAGTACTGTTGTAGCTATAGGGCAAACTACCTTAAAACCCTCAGTATTTGTAGACACCAAAAGCGATGCTTTTAAAAAAGGAATCGTTGAGATTAAAGAGTATCCAAACTACGAAGTGTATCAACAGTTGCAGCAGTTTCTAAAATCAGGCAATGCAGCAGCAATCAATCGGGATATGATTAGACAGGCATACATCACCCGAAAAGTTAGCTTGAGCAAAGGTACTTACGTGATAGACAACGATGAACAGCGCTTTGAGTTTGAAATAGGTGCTCAAGGAGAATTAGTAGGAGAAGGCAAATTTGTAAACAAAAAACGACATATTCCCTCCACCTACATTTTTGCTAATGGGAAACTCTCAGAGATGCTTCTTTTTACACCCGAAGGCAAGTTGCGAAAAAAAAATCTCTTTAAAGAACACTTGATAGAAGGACAGGTATTCGACCTCGCAGGCAATCTAGCACAGAAAATAGAAATTTACCCAGACCAAAAGGAAGGAGCAGACCAGATTGTTACTACATACCACAAAAATGGGAAGCCTAGCAAAGAGGTAAACACACTGAAAAATACGACTAAAGAGTTCTACCAAAATGGTCAGTTGAAAATAGAACAGATTAACAGTCGTACGACTACCAAGTACGACCCCGATGGAAAAATGACTGAAAAATGGTACATCACCGAGAAAGGAAACTGTTTTGAGTCTTACGAAAAAGGAGTCTTGGTTTTAAAAACCTGCGAAGACCGCAGCATTCAGGAAACTACGGTATCTCATTACAAAAATGGTAAAATAGATAGTTACACAGTTACCGACACAAAGAAGAAAGAAACGCGCCATTACGACGCAAACAACAAGTTAATAGCAACGAAGAAATTATGAATCTACAACCCATAAAAAACGTTTATTTTATAGGCATAGGCGGCATCGGGATGTCTGCACTTGCTCGCTATTTCAATGCCAATGGTAAACAAGTAGCAGGCTACGATCGCACTCCTACCGAAATTACCCAACAATTAGAGAAAGAAGGAATCAGCGTACATTTTTCCGATGATGTGGCAGCCATTCCAGCCTCATTCAAAAATACAGAGACTACGTTGGTAGTATTCACTCCAGCAGTCCCAAAAGACCACAGCGAATTGGTGTACTTTCAGCAGCACGGCTATGAGGTAGTGAAACGCTCTGAAGTATTGGGTTTCATTACCAAAAATAGCTATTGCTTGGCAGTAGCAGGCACTCACGGAAAAACTACTACCTCTAGCATTCTAGCACACTTATTAGTAGAAGCAAAGGCTCCAGTCAGTGCTTTCTTGGGTGGAATAGCCGAAAATTTCAATAGCAATTTAGTGCTGAAGGGAAGTGAGTACACTGTAGTAGAAGCTGATGAGTTTGACAGGTCATTCTTACGACTTTCTCCAAATATTGCCTGTATCACCTCAATGGATGCCGATCATTTAGATATTTATGGAGACGAACAGCATCTGATAGAAGGCTTTCACGAGTTTGCTACCAAAATTAAACCTGGTGGCAGCCTATTGGTACGAAACGGATTAAATATAGAAGGTGAAACCTATGGTTTAGAAGACAATGCCGACTATACTTTTCAAAATATCTGCATAGTTGAAGGTGTTTATCATTTTGACTTCCATTACTCAGGAGGCACCTATTGCAATTATACTTTTACAAAACCAGGACGTCACAATCTGCTCAACGCCTTGGCAGCTGTCTCAATGGGGGTAAAGGCAGGCTTCGCTCCTGAAAAACTTCTTCCCCACTTAGCCACTTTCAAAGGTGTAAAACGGCGCTTTTCGTATATCCTACAAGAGAAAAACCGTATTTTTATAGATGATTACGCACATCACCCATCAGAAATCAATGCACTCTATCAAGCAGTAGCTGAGATGTATCCTGATGTCCCAAAAACAATCATATTCCAACCCCATCTCTTTACTCGCACCCGCGATTTTATGGAAGATTTTGCTAAAAGTCTATCGCAATTTGACGAGGTCATCCTCTTAGATATCTATCCCGCACGCGAACTGCCTATTGAGGGAATCACCTCTGAAGTATTATTAAACAAAATCACAGCTCTTAAAAAAATGCTGCTTAAGAAAGACGAATTACTGTCCTTTTTGCGCAAAAAAAATCCCCCACTCCTACTAGCTGTAGGAGCAGGAGACATTGGCGCCGAGGTAGTGCGCATCAAGGAAGTCTTACTGTCTTAAAAGCGCAAACCTACCCCTATCTGAATCTGTTGGGTAGTAGCTTTCTCGGTAAGAGCACTGTTAATATCAGTGTATCCCCATACATACCTACCATATACGTAAAGGGGGTTGAGGATTTTTACTTCAGCCCCTGCTACTAACGAAAAATCAGTACTTTTAAACAACTTCTTGCCATTCTCCCAAGTACTGTCATCGCGATTAGCTAAGAAACTGAACTGAGGCCCTGCGTGTAGCGAAATAAATCCATTAGGATTGCATTTCAGCAATACAGGTACACTCACATAGTTTAGTGTTTTCCCTTTGTCAAACTTCTCATCCCAAACAGCCTTATAGCTGTCGCGCAGATGAGTATTAGTCTGACTGAAAAGTACTTCTCCTTGGAGCCCCCAGTTTTTAGAGAGATTCATTTCTAAGAAGCCTCCTAATTGGTAGCCTAACTTAAACTGCTTAGTGTAGGCGATACTTTCCACCTTTCCTAAATTAGCCCCAGCTTTAGCTCCCCAATGAATTTCTTGGGAGTAAGCAGCAGTAGAGAGTAATAGTGTAGTAAATAGCATTGCTAGTTGGGTGAAGGTCTTTTTCATACGTTAACTGTTTTAAGATGATTTCTAAAAGATATAGTCCAAATAGTGTGCCGCAATTTTCTCTACTACAAGTTTGCTAATTAATAAAATATTCGTACCTTTGAGGCGTGAAAATTTTTAAATTAACAAACCAATGATTATCCACCATTTAGGAGAAAAACCTTCAATACTAAATCGTTTTATTGCTGAACTAAGAGATGTAAATATTCAAACTGATAGAATGCGCTTCCGTAAAAATTTAGAGCGAATTGGAGAAGTATTGTGCTACGAAATGAGTAAATACTTACACTATCAGCCCGAGCTCATTACTACTCCTCTAGGAGAAAAGAGTGTAGAGCTCCCAAAAGACCAGATAGTTATTTGTTCCATTCTGCGTGCTGGATTGGCCTTACACCAGGGACTAATGAACTTCTTTGATGGGGCAGACAATGCTTTCATATCAGCCTACCGCAAACACACTTCCGAAACAGACTTTGATATAATGGTAGAGTATTTGGCCTCCCCATCATTAGAGGGGAAAATTCTTTTCTTAGCCGACCCTATGCTGGCCACAGGGCGTTCATTCGCCAATGTTTACAATGCTTTAACTCCCTTAGGTAAACCCAAAGAAATACATTTGTTTGCTGTCATTGGGGCAGAACAAGGCATCGCTTATTTAGAAGACAAATTTCCTTCCAACACTCATCTGTGGATTGCCACAATTGATCCACATCTAAATGAGCAAGGGTATATTGTCCCCGGACTTGGAGATGCTGGCGATTTAGCCTTTGGCAATAAAATGGAGGGATAATACAAGGGCCGGTAAAACCAAAAGCAACCATAAAAGGGTTTCTTTCAGCCAACGAAGAGTTATTTTTTCTACATAGAGAGCAAAAAGTACAGCAATAGGGGCAAAGAGATATATCATCTCTTTGCTCAAAAGTACTACAAGCAACCCTACCCATAAAAACTGAATCACAACTAATGAACTAATACTATGGTATTTGCTTCTAAAATAATATACTATTAGCGAAAAAGCAAATAGTACCAGAAAACATCCCAAAGCTACTAAATAGGGAAGCGAATGGTCTGACAATTGAAAAAGATATTGTACATCCTCTACAAAAGTAAGAGTATAATAATCAAAAGGGAAAGGAATATCTAAAAGCAAAACTATAGATGCTGCCAAGAGAGCTATCACAAGGAGAGCTAAGAATGGAATAAACCAATAACGTCGTTTCTCTGCCCCATAGAAGAGCAGTGAAATCCAAATATTAAGCAGAAAAATAATTGCCCAAGGGTGAAGAAGAGCCGCACAAAGAATTAGAAGAGAAGTATCAAACAGCTTTTGTGGAATACCTATTCCTGTTTTTAAGGTAAGAGCTCGCCACATTGCTGCCATAATCAGCAAATTAGCGCCTACTATTTCATTCTTCAAAAATAATGTAGGAAAAAGAACCACAAAAATACTAAAAAAAGCTATCGAATAGCTATTTTTTGTCTCAGTAAGCTCATTCCATCTATCTATTTGATGAAGCAACAACAGAGAAAGCCATAACAAGAAAAAGGTAATAACTGTTGTTATAATCTGATACTTTTCAGTAAAAGGTAATCCTAAGATTTGATACTGATATAATCCACTACCCATCAATAGCGCTAAGAGCACAATGACGAAAGTAATAGTTTTTGTATTTTCAAAGTGTTCTGAAAGCATTAATTACTGATAGTTAAAACATCACCTGCTACTGAAACAGTATAGTATAACAAAGGGTAAACTCTTTCTCCTCCTGAAATAGCTATAGGAGCTCCATTCACTAAACTATATACTGTATAGTCACAAGGACACTGTACAAAGAGATAAGAATAAGCTGTGTCTCCGTCATCACAACGCTCAAAAAGGTTCTCATTGCTTATTTTTGTTGCGCAATGCAACCGCTGACAGGTATTAATAGAATGATTAGGACATGCTGCCTCCCAAGCGTAATAGCCACTGCCCGTATAGGTAACAAAAAAACCTTTAATACCTCCATAAGGAACAAACACTGTATTCATAGGAGTTCTCAGTGCATTGTAAAGAGGAAAATTCAAATTGATAGAATAATTAAAATGCACCTCTCCCAAATATGGATTTCGTGTAGCACGATCTTCTTTACATCCAAATATTGCCAGCAACAAAATGTATAAAGTAAATTTCTTTAATTGAAAACTCTTTCTAAAAAACATACCCTACCCCTATGGAAAGCGTTCGGTTTTTAAAGTTGTAGTCGGGACTAAAGCCTATATGAGTAAGAGTTGCTTCATCTGTCTCTAAAATAGAAGTAAGACCTTGTACCCATCTAATTTCAAAAAACCAACCTGAATCGGTAGTGTAGCCTATGCCTGCTGTCATTGCAGCATCAATAGTATCTAAAGCATCACTTTTAACGCGTGTTACAGGATCAGTTCCTTCAAAATAAAAGTTCGGTTGTGTAATACGATATTCCAACTGAGGTCCAAAATGTAGATTTATACGACGTGTTACATTAAAACGAGCTAAAACAGGTACTGAAAAGTAGTCTAAGGCTAAAATCCCCTTTCCGTAAGTTCTAGATGAAATCTGTGCTCCCCTGCGATTGTATATAGTTTCTCCCTGAATGGAAAATAATTTAGACATTGGTATTTGTAGGGTAACTCCTGCATAATAGCCGTGATAGGGCCGTATAGAAGCCCCACTGCTCATCTCTCCTTGCAAGGTAGCGTAGTTATACCCTGCTTTCACCCCAATATATTGCGCTTGGGCGCTGTAGAAAGCTACTAAGCTCAATGTCAATACTGCCAATTTCTTCATTAGTTTATTTGGTTTTTAGGTTGTCTTATTATATTTTCTTGGTACTAATAATCTTCACAGGACAGGCCTTTTGAGCCCTTTCACAATTGTCAAGAATACTATCATCATAACTTTTCAGTGTAAAAAATCCTTTCTTCTCAATGGAACGCAAAAGCACTGTTTTACCATCTTTTTTAGACATCTGAAACTGCTCTGGCGCCATTTCTACACAATAGTTGCAGCCTATGCATTTCTCTCGTTGTAAGGTTACAATTACCATAGTTTGATCTAGCTATTTGTCGATTAGCCAATTGACTAATTATTCTTTACTATTTTATAGAGTTTATCAGATAGTCTTACTCTAAAATCAGTTTTGATAGTGCAAGAATCTCCTTTTTTAGCTTGTTCAGCAGGTATATCGTTCACCATCATCGTAGTTAGAGTTAGCTCTTGTACTCCAGTAGAAGGGCCTGTGATAAGCAACTTATCGCCTATCTTAATATCAAATGCTTCAATAGAAAACTCCGCTATGCCTGTTTTAGGAAAATAGTGCTTGCCTTGCCCTATGTACACTTTCTTTTGGGTAGCATTAGAGCCTGGGTTTTCACTCCACTCACCTAACTTTTGCCCTAGATAATATCCTCCCCAGAAACCACGATTGTATACTGTTTTGAGAGCTTCCATCCATTGTTCTAATTTTTCTTGAGTATAAGTTCCTTCATAATATGCATCAATAGCTTGACGATAAGTGCGTATTACGGTAGCTACGTATTCTGGGGCGCGCCCACGACCTTCTATTTTCAGCACTTTAGCTCCTGTATCAATCACTTGGTCAAGGAAATCAATTGTGCAAAGGTCTTTAGGAGACATCATATATTCGTTGTCTAACTCTATTTCAAAACCGCTTTCTTGGTCTATCACTGTGTATTTCTTGCGACAATTTTGCTTGCAAGCTCCTCTATTGGCAGATGAATTATGCGAGTGCAAACTGAGATAGCACTTACCCGACACAGCCATACAGAGAGCTCCGTGCCCAAAAATCTCTACCTCTACTAAGTTTCCTGAAGGCCCTTTAATCTGCTCCTTTTCTATCTGCTGACAGATTTTCTTAATTTGACGCAAACTAAGTTCGCGACTCATCACCATAGTATCAGCAAACATAGCATAGAAGCGCACTGTTTCAATATTAGTGATGTTAATCTGTGTAGAAATATGTACCTCCATCCCTATTTGCCGCGCATAGGCTATCACAGCTTGATCCATCGCTATTACGGCTGTAAGCCCTGCCTTTTTAGCGGCATCTAAAAGAGTTTTGATAATAGAGAGGTCGTGATCATAAATAATAGTGTTAAGAGTGAGATAAGTACGAATACCTTTAGGGGCACAACGGTGCGCAATCTCTTCAAGGTCATCTATTGTGAAATTGATACTTGCCCTTGCGCGCATATTCAGCTGATCTACACCAAAATATACCGAGTCAGCACCATTATCTATCGCTGCTTGCAAGGACTCGAAGTTCCCTGCAGGTGCCATTAGTTCTATTTTTCCTGAAAGCGTCATTGCATAGTTAGTGAGGGCGCAAAGGTAAGTAATAATTCGCCAATTAGCAAATTTACTAATTAAAATTAGGTCAAACAGACGAAAATAGAATAAAAAGTAACGTGCTGTTTTGTCAAAAAGTTTAATACATTAAGGTGCGCATTTGAGATAAGTTATCATTTTTTGGGGTCGTTTTACAGAAACTCGGCATTGGCAGAAAGTACGTTTGGTCTTCGTTTCCTCTTCAAGATACCTCTAACAGTTTTTCCCCTTTAGAGTCTAAGTTTGTTGTGTAGAATTAGCATCAATTTTAGAGAAGTTAAATAAGAGTCTTTACCTTTAGAACTTCTCTTTTCCCAATTCCAATTTTGTACATTTAAGCTCAATTAAAATAGTATTCTAACACTTTCAGCTTAAAAACATACTGGTACTTAGCTTTCACCAAGTCATTTTGTGCACTCTCGTACTGATATTTAGCTTGACTAAAATTAAAAGTATTCATCAAGCCTACATTATGACGTTCTTCGGCATATGCAAAAGCCTGTGCCTTGGCTTGAATTGTTTTCTGGGATGCTTCATACAGTTTTTTAGCATTTGCTGCATCATTATAGGCTTGAAAGATATTCTTTTCTGTAGTTAAATCAGTTTGTTTCCTATTAAAATATGCTTTGAGAATAGCTATACGTTGTTTCTTGATATTTGCTGTAGTAGAAAAGCCATTAAAAATAGGGACACTCAGTGTCAAACCTGCATACATTCCTTTGTTATTATCCAACTGTTGCCAAAAATCCTGTAATTGGTTCTTGCTCCAACGCGTATTGTACCCCCATTGAGCTGAAATGCGTGGCGAACGGCCTGACTGAGCCAAACTTAAACTATTTTGTGCTATTTGAACATTTGCTTCTGCCAATTTCACCTGTCCTAACTTTTCTTTTGCATGCTGATAAATCTCTTCGGGACTTTTTCTGAGCATCTCATCTGAAGGTTGCTCAAATGACAAATCAGCAAGTTCAAAATTGCGATAATCTTCTAGTAAAAGAAGTTGGGACAAGCCCATTTTAGAAATGAAAAGTGCATTTTCAGTTGCAATAATCTGCTGTTCTTGACTAAGAAGTTGTGCTTCTGCTTCAAAAATGTCTCCTTTTGGCAATGTGCCTGCCTCGATAAGATCTTGGGTACGCTTCAAACTGTTCTGAGAAATTTCTAACTGTGCTTTTTGATTTTTAAGTTGCTCTTTATAGCTCAGTATTTCAGCATAAACATTGATAATCATCAGTACAATCTCGTCTTTCATCTTATCTAACTGATACTGGGCTGCCAATCGATTAAGCCGAGCCTGATGCAGTTTGCGCCAATTTTGTAGTCCTGCAAATAATGTAAGCTCTACTCCTACCCCTCCTGATGCAGATTCAAACGAAGTAGTTTCAAACTGATTAGTTACGGGATTGATATTCTTCCCCTCATTAAAATTGTAACTCATATTCCCATTCAAGGTGGGTAAGAAAGCCCCACGGGCTTGCAATTTGTCTACCTCAGTAGCCTTGACATCTAATTCAGACTGTTTTATAGAGAGATTATTGTTTTTGGCATACTGAATACAATCGTCCAGAGTCCACAACTTCTGAGCCATAGCTCCCAAAGGGAAACAAAAAAGTAGAAGAGTAAAAATTTTTGTTGTCATAATTCAATTGGTTTAGCTTTCTTACAGACAATCACAGCTATATGTTCAGTTCCTTCTTCATCCTTCCCTAAGAAAGAAAGAGTGAGCGTATCTCCTTCTATGAGAAAAGTGTTATTCAGGTCTGTTTCTTCTTTCCTAAAAATATGATTGCCTTTCACGGTGTAGTTTTCCTTATTAGTATTTAAAATCACACAGTTGCCATTATACATTTTGTAATAGTTCTCAATTATCTCTGTTGGAGTAAAAGTAAAAGTACTATGTTGCTCACACTCGGTAAGAATGACTTCAAGATTATCCAAACGCTGAGATACTATCTGCCAAACACCCAAAAGGTTGTCAGGAGGTGCTGTAGTTTGTTTTTCTTGTGCGAAGATTGTCCAAGAGCTCAATAAGCAACCTATCAATAGGAATAATTTGTTCATAACTGAGAATGCCATAATATTAAACCTTTGCTATTTTAACAACACTACCCTTAAAAGCCTAATATCATCTTAGCTATAAAAAAGTAAATCAAGATGCCTAACACATCATTGCTAGTTGTGATAAACGGGCCTGTGGCCACTGCAGGGTCTATGCCACGCTTGTGAAGAAGAATAGGAATGAACGTGCCTATGACAGCAGCATTCACAATAACCGTTATCAAAGCTATAGCTACAGTGATACTTACCAAATAGTCAGCTTGAAAAGCAAAATGACTAACTAATATCACAATACCTGCAATAGTCCCCCCATTGATGAGACCTAACAAAAACTCCTTTAACAATCGTTTAAACAGTTCTCCATCAATCGAATTGTTAGCCAATCCTTGAACCACAATCGCTGACGATTGTACTCCTACATTCCCTGCCGTTGCTTGAATAAGTGGAATGAAGATAAGCAAGATGGGATAAATCATCATTGTATCTTGAAATCCGTTGATAATGCTAGCAGCCCCTAAGCCTCCAAACATTCCTATAAGCAACCAAGGTAAGCGCGCTTTGGTGAGCTTCCAGACACTATCATCTGCCTCTACATCGTGTGTAATACCGGCAGCCAACTGGTAGTCCTTTTCAGCTTCTTCTTTAATCACATCCACCACATCATCAATGGTGATACGTCCTACCAAGCGTTTCATTTCATCTACTACAGGAATAGCCTCCAAGTCGTATTTACTCATTATATGAGCTACTTCCTCGTCAGTATCAGTTACATACACATAATCTACTTTGGGAATATAAATATCCTTCACTTCTGAACGGGTAGAGGTAGTAAGTAGGTCTTTCAAGGAAAGGCGACCTTTGAGCACATCGTTGTCATCTACTACATAAATTGAATGTACGCGAGTAACGTTAGCGGCTTGTTCGCGCATCTCTTTGACACACTTCAGTACATTCCAATTTTCATTGACCTTCACAAGCTCTTTAGCCATTAGCCCTCCAGCAGTATGCTCGTCATAGCGAAGCAAATCTACAATATCTTTAGCGTGCTCTACGTCTTCAATGAACGAAATAACCTCTGTTTTACGCTTTTCTGGCAATTCAGAAATAATGTCTACCGCGTCGTCGGTATCCAACTCAAGGATTTCATCGGCAATCTCCTTAGAAGAGAGCTTTTCTAAGATTTTATCACGATAGTCATCGTCTAACTCGGTCAGTACATCTGATGTTTTCTGAGCATCAATCAGACGAATAATGTATACCCCCTCCTCTATATCAAGCTCGTGAATGATTTCAGCTATATCAGCATAGTGCAAATCGCCTAATAGGCTGGTAAGATCTTTATTTTGTTTCTCTGCTATCAGCTGCTGAATGCGCTCTACCAGTTCATCTGTTATCTTAAAAGTTGCCATATCATCTTAGTTATTGCTACAAAGTCCTGCCAAGGCAATTGTTCAGGGCGTTTGTCGAAAATAGGATTCTCTTTCAGTTTTTCATCTGTTAGTAGCTGTTTTAAACTATTGCGAAGAGTTTTGCGCCGCTGGTTGAAAGCCATCTTCACTACACTAAAAAACAGTATTTCATCGCAATCTAAATGGTAATCAGGTTTTCGAATCAACCTAATGACTCCACTCTTGACCTTCGGGGGAGGATTAAAAACATGTTCAGAAACTGTAAATAGATATTCTACCTTGTAGAAGGCCTGCACTAAAACTGACAAAATGCCATAGGTTTTGCTACCCTCTTGCTCACAAATGCGTTCAGCGACTTCTTTTTGAAACATACCACTAAATTCAGGTACATAATCGCGCATTTCCAACAACTTGAACACTATTTGAGTAGAGATATTGTAAGGAAAGTTGCCTATAATTGCAAAAGGCTCTCCCAATTTTGGAACAATATTGTATTTCAGAAAATCATCAGCAATAATTCTTTCTCTAAGCTCAGGATAATAGGCCTGCAAATAGGCTACCGATTCGGTATCTATCTCCACTACATATACTTCCACCTCCTTTTTAAGCAAAAACTGAGTGAGTACCCCCATTCCTGCTCCTATTTCTACTACTTTATGGTAGTCCTGCAAGGTAAGGGTATCAGCTATCTTCTGGGCAATATTCAAGTCTTTCAAGAAGTGCTGCCCTAAGTGTTTTTTAGCTTTAACTAATTCCATAACTTAACTTCTCACTCTTCTAAGTAACCAAATAGCTAATGCAAGGAATATAATATTAGGCAATATTACAGCCATTAAGGGGGAAAGACCTCCCGAGGTTTGAGCCAAAGTACCAAATACGCGGTCAAAGAACACAAAGCTAAAACCTACTACTGTCCCTACAATTATATTGATTCCCATTCCTCCGCGTTTTTTCACCGATGACACAGCTACTCCTATGAGGGTGAGAATAAATGCCGTACTAATAGCTCCCCAACGGCGATACTTCACCAGTAAATACATATTTAAATTGGGTGAACCTTTCATTCGCTCACGCTCAATGAACTTATTCAGCTCAAAGAGGTTCTTATTTTCAGCAGTGTATTCCATCGGCATCAAGTCATCTGGCTTAAAATTGAAGATGGTATCCATCTCCTCTCGTTTTATAAGAATATCATCTCCTTCTCCTATTTTCCGTTTCGAGTAATTCGTCAATCGATAGGTCTGCGTGCTATCTATCCACTGAATAGTCTCTGCATTGATTTTCTCAGTCATTTTAATACCATCAAAATGCTCTACCGAAAAGTTGTAGCCCTTCTTGTCCTCGTAGTTAAAAGAACTGACATACAGATAGTCATTATCTGAAAATTGGTTGTAAAGGTCAGAAACACTCTCTACCTTAGACGACCGTATGTATCTGTTCCAAAAGTCGTTGTACACAGTACTTGCCGCAGGTACAATAAACATTCCCATAAAGAACACTACTACCGAAATGATACTCGCTCCTACAATATAAGGACGCAAAAAGCGCATATACGACACTCCTGAACTCTGAATAGCGATAATCTCAGTATTATTGGCTAACTTAGATGTGAACCAGATAATAGAGAGAAATAACAAAATAGGAAACAAGATATTGGCAAAGTACACGATGAAACTGAGGTAATACAACAGTATTTCATTCATCGGAGCTTTCTTTTGAATCATCTTATCTACCTTTTCCGATAAGTCTATGATGATACCTATAGGAATGAAGAGGACAATCATCATTGTGAAGGTCAGCAGATAACGTTTGAGTATGTACCAGTCCAGTATTTTCATTCTTCTGATGTTTTTTAAAGGCGATTTGCCATATCATTAACCATTTTTGTCTTCCATTGTGCAAAAGTACCCGCAATAATTTGTCGGCGAGCCTCTCTTACTAACCACAAATAGAAGCCAAGGTTATGAATAGAAGCAATTTGCTTACCGAGGAATTCATTAGCTGCAAACAGATGCCGCAAATAGGCTTTAGAGTAGTAGGTATCCACATAAGTATGTCCGTCAGGATCTATAGGAGAAAAGTCGTCTTCCCACTTTTTATTCTTAATGTTGATAATTCCTTTAGAAGTGAAGAGCATCCCATTGCGGGCATTGCGAGTAGGCATCACACAATCCATCATATCTACTCCCAAGGCAATGTTTTCCAATATGTTAATAGGTGTTCCTACCCCCATTAGGTAGCGTGGTTTATCTTTAGGAAGAATATCACAAACTAACTCAGTCATCTCGTACATTTGCTCTACGGGCTCACCTACCGATAGCCCCCCGATTGCGTTACCATCAGCTCCTTTGCTAGCAATATACTCAGCTGAAGCAGTTCTCAAATCTTTATACACCGAGCCTTGCACTATAGGGAACAAACTCTGCTGGTAACCGTACTTAGGAGGCGTCTTTTCTAAATGAGCTATACATCTATCTAACCAACGGTGAGTAAGGTGCATAGAGCGTTTGGCATACTCATAGTCGCAAGGATAGGGCGTACATTCATCAAAAGCCATTATAATGTCTGCTCCTATGGTGCGTTCTATTTCCATCACACTTTCAGGTGAAAAAAAGTGAAACGAGCCATCAATATGGCTTTTAAACTTCACCCCCTCTTCTTTAATTTTGCGGTTAGCTGCTAATGAGTACACCTGATAGCCTCCACTGTCGGTAAGTATATTCCTATCCCAATTAATAAACTTATGCAAACCTCCTGCTTTTTCTAAAATAGGCATCTGGGGGCGTAAGTAGAGGTGGTAAGTATTTCCTAAGATAATATCAGCGTTAATGTCGTCTTTTAGCTCAGGTTGATGCACCCCTTTAACGGTTCCTACAGTACCTACAGGCATAAAAATAGGAGTTTCTATAACTCCGTGGTCGGTAGTAATCTTTCCTGCCCTCGCTTTGGTTGCATCATCTGTTTTTAAGATTTCAAAATTCATAGTAGAAATAATTTCAGGGGGCAAAGGTAGGGAAGAATTGGCAAATTAGCAAATTTTAAAATAGGTAGAACATACGGCTTTCCTAATGGCCAATTTGCTACATTTTAGCGCATCTTCTGCACGAGCTCCAATTCCTCCAGAGATACAGTTGTAGTAAAGGCTCCGTAGTTGATCACCGCTTTGCCTTTCTCTATTTTATCTATAGTACCTACGCTTCGGCTGTCTTTGATACGTACGCGGTCACCAAGGGCAAGAGCTCGTTGTTGCTTTTCTTTTTCAGCACGTTCTTGAGCCACACGTTCTTTCTTCTCTGCTTTGCGCTGCTGCCTGATAGCTTCCATCTGCTGGTGTACCTCCTGAACGGTAACCTTTTTCTCTTCTTTTTGCTGCACCCGCTCCTCTTTACTCATCTGTTTTCGCTTGGCATTCTCAGTTTCTATCAGCCGAAGTATCTCAGCTATCAATGGTCTGCGTTTCCCATCGTAAAAATAGCGTTCAGCTATCTGGTCTACCTTGTTGCCCAAAGTAATCATACGCTGACTCTGGTCATAGAGTTCTTGATAATTGACGAGTTTGCTCTTCACCTTGTCGTTCAGTTCTTCCAAGCGTTTGGCCTCTTCTCGTGCTTTGCTTTCTTCGCCTTTTAGCGTCTCAGCAGTCTTTTCCACTTTAGAACGCTCCTTCTGTAATCGGGCAATGGTAGCATCAAAACGCACTTTACCTTTCTCAATCTTCTTCTTAGCGCGATTGATAAGGCTAAACGGAATTCCATTTTTCTGTGCCACCTCAAAGGTAAACGAACTCCCCGCCTCACCCACTACCAGTTTATAGATAGGTTCCAATGTTTGGTCATTGAAAAGCATATTGGCATTAGAGGCGTGGGGAAGCTCATCAGCCAGCATTTTGAGGTTGGTGTAGTGGGTAGTGATGACGCCAAAAGCTTTGCGCTCGTAAAACTCTTCCAAAAATATTTCAGCCAAAGCCCCTCCTAATTCAGGGTCGCTCCCTGTACCAAACTCATCTATGAGAAATAAGGTGCGCTCATTGCACTTTTTCAAGAAGTAGTTCATATTTTTAAGGCGGTAGCTGTAGGTACTCAAGTGGTTTTCAATGGATTGATTATCGCCTATGTCAGTGAGAATGCGGTCAAACAAACACATCTTAGAGCGGTGGTGCACAGGCACTAACAGTCCACTTTGCAACATCAGTTGCAACAGACCTATGGTTTTTAAGGTGATACTCTTCCCTCCTGCATTAGGCCCTGAAATCACAATGATACGGTTTTCATCATTCAGCTCAATAGTCTGTGGAAAAGTTGTAACGCCTTTCTTAATATTATTAAGATAAAGTAACGGGTGATAGGCATCTCGTAACAGCAGTTCTCGTTCTTCTGTAATTTCAGGCAATAATGCCTTCATCTGGTAGGCATACTTAGCCTTGGCATAAATAAGGTCTATAGCTGTAGCATAGCGTTGATAGTCTTTTAAAACAGAAGCATACTCGCTCAAAAAAGCTGTAAGACTTTTTAATATGCGGCGAATTTCCTCTCTTTCATCGTAAAGCAAGTTAGAAAGCTCGCGCGAGTAAATCTCAGTTTGTCGTGGTTGTATATACACAATGCTGCCCGTTTTTGAGCTTCCCAAAACAGTGCCTTGCACTTTCTTCCTATACATCGCTTTGACTGCCAACACACGATGATTCTCTACTATCGTCTCACGAATATCGTCTAAATAATCTGCAGCATTGTATTCAGCCAAAGCACGGCTAAAGCTCTCGTTGATTTTTCCGCGTAGTATCCCTATCTCTCGCCGAATATTAGCCAACTCTATCGAAGCTTCAGTCTTAATTTCGCCGTATTTGTCTAGTACTTTTTCTATGGCTTGTGTTATTTCAGTTGCCTCTTCTACACTATCCACCGTATCCCACAAAGCTGGATACAAGAAATGAAATTTTGAAAAAAAGGCAATATGGCTGTTCACTACCTCAGCCAAACGGTATATTTTTCTAATGCCCGACACCTCTAAAGCTGCTTCTTCTACTCCTAAGAGTTTAAGTTCTGAGGTAACCTTCTCGCAATAGTGAGAAGGTACAGCATTGTTGCTCTCAAAAGATGATAAGTATTCATTGGTCTGTCGCAAGGCAAAGAGCAACGATTCTCTATTTTCAAAAGGTTTAATGCGCAATGCATATTTTTTGCCGAGCTCTGTCAAACAAAGTTCGGACAAATGGGAGAGTACTGTGTGGAACTCTAAGTCTTCAAAAGTTTTTGTGTTCAAGTTTTTTCTCTTTAAGGTTTTATCATTTTCAATTCATCAGCCGTATATATAGGCATATTGTGGTATTCCAAAGTCCACCCCACAGCTCGTGTAGCAAAAATAAGATGAGAAAGCTCCGTAAGCAGTCGGTTTTCAGCATTGCTTTTTAGGGTAGAAGTAGCTATTTTCTTTTGCAACACTGCCTTGACCTGCTTTTCTATCTTCTGCACATCCTCAGCCTTAAAAGGATTCATCTGACTTTGTGTTACATCGTAATACTTCATTGTTGGGTAGATTTTTATCTCTGCCTCTGGCAACGATTGGATAATTACTTTCTTCTGCTGTTCGTCTATCTCATATGTAATTTGGTGCAAATCATAAGCTATAGTTACATCGGCATTCACTACAGTCAAGATTTTCTTGTCAAACGAAAACCAATCCATAAAATACTTTTGGGTATCAGTATAAGTAAGCACCTCAGTGAAGTGCCCTTCAGTTACTACCAATTTGCTGACATTAGCAATTTGCGTCTGTATGAGAGCCGAATCTGCCTCCAAACGCGTTTCTTCTTCTTTTCTCTCTTTGAAAAGATAGGCTACCAATAACACTACCGCAGCGGTAACCATTCCTAATAAGAATCTCTTCATTGTTTTATGTTTATTAAATCAGCTATATTTTAATCAGCTATTACCTTATTAATTTGTGATAAAGCAAACAACGGACATACCCAAACGGTACGTATTGCCTCTTCAGCATCTGTATAGGTAAACACATCAAAATTCTCTAATGAGGCTCTTATAGCGTTTTTTAGCTTCTTTTCACGCATAAACTGCCATAAACTTTTCATACCTCCTTGTGTACCTGCTTTTACCTCTATGGGCAAAACTTCCGATTGATAGGTCGCCAGATAATCTACTTCAGCTTGTGCGTTTTTTGCTTTGCGTACCCAATAAAACAATTCATGTCGCATATTAGGAGTGCGATAACGCAACAATTCAAGTCCAGCTATCATTTCAGTAAGCCCGCCTTTGTTTACCAAGTCAGTGGCAGAGTGGGTAAGTATTTGGGCTGTGAGTTCCGAAGTATCACCCGACATATTAAGCCATCTAAGTAGCAATCCACTGTCAAGCAATAGCATTTTCCTATAAGTAGGGTCTGACTCACTCCCTAACGGAAGTCCGTTAGCATTAGTATGCATTACAGGAATGATTATCCCTGCTAAAGTAAGCATTTCCAACGCTTTTTTTACCTCATTGGTATTATAGCCTCCACCTACTTGCGAATAGACAAACTTACTGCCTATTTGTAGAGCTACACTTTGTAAAGTAAGTCTAAGCAAAGTGGGGTCTACCCTTTTCCTGTATTTGGGAAAATCGTCTTGATAGGTCAGAACAATGTCATCTTGCACTTCTTGGCAATCTAAATAATCGCGAGTTTCTACCCATTTAGCCACTACCTCAGGCATCCCCCCTACCAACATATAAGAGCGAAATAACCCCACCAACTTCTCATACAAAGGAAGTGCCAAAGGTGTTTTGGCAGTAGCATTATTGCGCGCCTC
>CAUQNY010000026.1:0-27626 GCA_963519425.1 uncultured Capnocytophaga sp. | reverse complement strand
TCTTCATTGTACTTTCTGAACCACTACCAGAAGACAATTGGAAAGTGAAGAAAGACATTCACGACACCGAGGGAGATGGCTTCTTAGGATTTGTACACAATGCAGTGATTGAGCAATATTTGAAGAAACATGACACTCCTGAAGACATCGAGTTGTACTTCTGCGGTCCTCCTATGATGAACAAAGCTGTTCAGAAAATGGGACAAGACTTCGGTATGCCTGACGAAAACATTCGTTTCGACGACTTTGGTGGTTAATCACCTCTTTTACAATAAAAAAATCCGACTCTTCAAAAAGTCGGATTTTTTGTATCCACCTGAAAATATACTCCACCTAAAGTAGCCCCTCTTAAAAACCTTAACTTTCAAAATAGGTAGGCTACTAGGAAACAAAAGAACAACGAAGATGAAACGTTTTCTTGTTACTAGCAAAGCTAAGTAGTAAATAAGCTATTTTTATAATACTCAGCAAACAGTGCCTTTTCTTATTTTTGAGCAAAACAAAAACAATCATATTCATCTTTCAAACATATATGTCTACCCAATCGGCTATTTGGCTCTAATTTGCTAACTGATAAATTAGCAAATTATTCATACCTTTGTATTTCAGTTTAAAACCAATTCATTTTATGAAAAGATTCATTCTCTTCTGTGGCTTCTTATGGGCTACGACAATCTTTGCACAAAGCAAACCTAATATTGTATTGATTGTTTCCGACGATCATTCATATCAAACTATTGGAGCCTACAACCAAGTAGCTACCAATGCCACCCCTGCTATTGACCAACTGGCTAAGGAGGGGGTTAGATTTAACCGTGCGTTCGTAACCAACTCCATCTGTGGGCCAAGTAGGGCTTGTATTCTTACAGGGAAATACAGCCACAAAAACGGCTTTATGGATAATGAGACTTCTCACTACAATTCCTCTCAGCAGCAGTTTGTCAATCTCTTACAACAAGGAGGCTACCAAACCGCATGGATAGGAAAATACCACTTGGGTGAAGACCCCAAAGGATTCGACTATTTTAAAATATTAGTAGACCAAGGTAGATATTTTAACCCTGACTTCATTGTAGAAGGACAAAAACGTGTGCACGAGCAAGGCTACGTAAGTAATAT
The DNA here is from genome assembly GCA_963519425.1 of uncultured Capnocytophaga sp. GTDB lineage: Bacteria > Bacteroidota > Bacteroidia > Flavobacteriales > Flavobacteriaceae > Capnocytophaga. The sequence goes on along the minus strand of CAUQNY010000026.1, from coordinate 26,507 downwards.
TATAGAAGACGAGGCTGAAAAGTGGTTAGACCGACGCGACCCTAACAAACCTTTCTGTCTGGTAGTAGGACACAAAGCAGTACATCGCACTTGGATGCCAGACTTACCTGAACTTGGCGCTTATGAACATATAAACTTCCCTCTCCCTGACACTTTCTTTGACGATTATGCTACCAGACAACCTGCCAGCCTGCAAGAGATGGCTATTGGCAAGGATATGCAAATGGGATATGACCTAAAAATGTTTCGCAATGAGAAAGAAGAAGTAGAAGATGCTAACTTTTCTCGAATGACAGTTAACCAACTGGCGCATTACAACGATTTCTACAACCCTATCCGCCAACAGTATTTCTGTCAAAATCTCAGCGAGAAGGCTTTGGCAGAATGGAAATTCCAACGCTATATGCGCGATTACCTCTCTACAGTAAAATCAATGGACAAAAATATCCAACGAATGCTTGACTATTTAGAACAGCATCAGTTGAAAGAGAATACTATCATCATCTATATGTCCGACCAAGGATTCTATATGGGCGAACACGGTTGGTTTGACAAGCGATGGATATACGAAGAATCCTTCCGCACCCCTATGATAGTATCTTATCCTAAACTTTTCCCTAAAGGAACTACTAACGATGATTTTGTGCTGAATATTGATTTAGCTCCTACTTTTTTAGAGTTAGCAGGGCTTCCTGTGCCCGCTGATATTCAAGGGAAATCGTTCTTACCTCTTTTCAATAAGAAAGCTCAAGCTATTCGCAAACAAGTGTTCTACCACTATTACGAAAATGGTGAACATGCGGTATCTCCGCACTTTGGTATACGTACAGAACGCTATAAACTGATTCGCTACTACAAACGCACCAATATATGGGAGCTATTTGATCTAAAAAACGACCCTAAAGAACTCCATAACGTGTATGGTCAGAAAGAATATCAGAAAATTAGCAAAAAGTTAGAAGCTTTGCTACTTAAAGAAATCCGAGAAAAGAAAGACGATTTAGCTGAAAAGGTATTTTTCAATTTGCCAATTTAGTACGAGTCCACTAGTTTGACAATGCCAATTATTGATGCTATGAAGAAGTTTCTATTCATTATTATATCACACTTGATAAGCAACGCTTTCTACGCTCAGCACTTAGATAGTATTTTTGAGAATCCAGCCGTACAGGAAATTAACCGAATGCCTATGCGAGCTTTTTACTTTCCTTTTGAAAGTGTTACTAAGGCTCAAAAAGGAGTTCAACAAACATCTGAACGTTTTTTGAGTCTCAATGGCTTATGGTCTTTTCTGTGGAAAGAAGACTATCGGAAGCTACCCTCTGATTTCTACAAACTAGAGTTTAAAGAAGTAAATTGGAAGCAACTCCCTGTGCCTTCCAACTGGGAAATACAAGGTTATGGCATCCCCATATATGTAAATGCTTCGTACGAGTTTTCCCCCAAGAACCCTAATCCTCCAGACATTCCCGACAGTCTTGCACAAAATGCAGGATTGTATCGCAAGACTTTTGAGTTGCCACACCAATGGCAAGGGCAGCAAGTATACTTGCATTTGGGAGCCGTAAAGTCGGCATTTAAACTCTACCTGAATGGGCATTTTGTAGGAGTAGGCAAAGATAGCAAACTGGCTTCTGAATTCGACTTAACCCCCTTTCTGGTAAAAGGCAAAAATTTATTGGCAATGGAAGTTCGCCGATGGACAGATGCTAGTTATCTTGAATGCCAAGATATGTGGCGATTTTCGGGAATTAGTCGCGATTGTTATCTTTACACACGGCCAAAAACACACTTCTACGACCTCAGCATAATCTCTGGCTTGGATAGCAATTATACGAATGGAAAACTTACCCTCTCGGCAGAAGTATGGAATGAAGACAAAATAGATGCTTCAGCCTACCAAGTATCAGTACAGCTATTTGACAAAGAAAAACTCCTCTACGAAGCACAAAAAGCAACGGTAGGCCTCAAGAAATCTTTTGGAAAAACAGTATTGCAGTTTAAAACACAAGTACCTCAAATAAAAGCGTGGAGTGCCGAAACACCCTACTTGTACCGCCTCCAAATAGTACTGCACAATGCCGAAGGAAAAGTCTTAGAAGCTATTAACCGTTTCATAGGGTTTAGAACCATAACCATAGAGGGCTCAAACCTTTTGGTAAATGGCCAACGAATACTCTTCAAAGGTGTAAACCGACACGAAACTGACCCTCATACGGGACAAGTGGTGAGTCGAGAAACAATGGAAAACGATGTGAAGCAAATGAAAGCCCTTAATTTCAACGCTGTTCGCACCTCTCACTACCCCAACGACCCCTATTTTTATGAGCTTTGCGACCAATATGGGCTTTATGTTATGGACGAAGCTAACATAGAAAGCCACGGCATGCACTATGAGATGGACAAGGCATTAGGTAATGACCCTGAATGGGAATATGCACATTTGCTGCGTATGAAACGTATGCTAATACGGGACAAAAACCACCCTTCAGTGCTGTTTTGGAGTATGGGAAACGAATCTGGAAACGGCTGGAACTTCTACAAGGGTTATCAACTGCTGAAAGGGCTAGACCCTTCACGCCCCATCCATTACGAATTGGCACATTACGACTGGAATACCGACATCGAGTCTCGTATGTACCGCCGTATTCCTTTCTTGAAAGAATATGCACTCAGCCACCATTCTAAGCCCTTCTTGCAATGCGAGTATGCGCATGCTATGGGCAACAGCATAGGCAACTTCCAAGAGTATTGGAACGTGTACGAGCATTACCCTAAGCTACAAGGTGGTTTCATTTGGGATTTCATAGACCAAGGAATCTACCAAACACTACCCAATGGCAATAAAATATTAGCCTACGGCGGAGATTTTGGCAACAAAAATACCCCTAGCGACAACAATTTTCTTATCAATGGCGTTATAAGTTCAGATAGAAGCTGGCACCCTCATGCATACGAGGTGCGAAAAGTACAGCAGGAAATAGGCTTTACCTACGAAAACAATCAACTAAAACTGCGCAACAAGCACTTCTTTAAAGACCTTTCAAACTACGAAGTGCAATGGCAGTTATTCCGTGAAGGAGTGCCTATACAAAGCGGTATGCTTGGCATCTTGGCAGTACCCCCACAAAACGAAACTACATTTAAGCTTCCTCCTCTTAAGACTGATAATACTGCTGAATACTTATTGCGGTGTGCAGCTTTGTTAAAGCAAGACGAAGGACTTTTAAAGAAAGGTACCGAGCTAGCCTTTGCAGAATTTCCAATTACAACCTACTCACCTCAAAAAGTAACGACCAGCAATACCCCTTTAGAAATAACAGAGACTGCAGAGCATATTCTGATACACAACCAGCAGTATTCAGTAACTATTAACAAACGCTTAGGAAAGTGGAGCTCCTTTCAAGTAAATAAGGAAGAACTTTTTGCTCCTAAAGGGTTAGAAGTATGTTTATGGCGACCTGGCACAGATAACGACTTTGGAGCAAACCTACCTAAGAAGTTAGAAGCCCTTCACGAAGCCGACTCAAAGGCTGATAGTATACGTGTAAGAGTGGAAAGAGTAAATACCGAACAAGTAAAAGTAATACTGCAAAAACTATTGGTTGACCGCAGCATTAGCTACACCCAAGAATTGGTTTTCGAAGGCCGCCCTGCAGTAACAGTGCGTAATCAATTTAGTCCGCTAAAAGAAGATAAGACGCTTGCTTTTAAAATAGGCAACCACCTAAACCTAATGCCTTTCGAAAGAATACAGTGGTACGGGCGTGGCCCTTGGGAAAGCTATTCAGATAGAAAAACAGCAGCTTTGGTTGGTTTATATGAAGGAAGCATTGTAGAACAGTATCACCCTTATGTACGTCCTCAAGAAACAGGTAACAAGACCGAAGTGCGTTGGGCAAAACTCTCCAAGAAAAAAGGAGCGAATTTGAGTATTTACAGCATAGAAAAACTACTGAATGTAAATGCATTGCCTTACAGCCCAGAACAGTTATTCCCAGGTATTGAAAGAGGACAAACCCATTCTGCAGCACTTACTCCCGACAAGTACACACACTTAGACATTGACTTACAGCAGTTAGGATTAGGAGGCGACAACAGTTGGGGACACCTACCTATGGAACCCTACCTATTATACTTGTACCAACCCTACGAGTACAGTTACCGCTTAGAAGCAAACTAAGTCCTATAAGAGAAAAAATCTTTTGAGGCCAACTGGAGTTACCGTGGAAGTATCTCGAAGATAAAACGAAGAAGAAACATAGTTTCAGCCAAAAGAAGAAAAAAATCCTACAAAGGCATCTTGCCGCTACAGTGGAAGGATAGTGGAGACGAAGTGAAGAACAAGCGAACTTTCACCATACACCGATTTTCTACAAAAAGGCTCCAAAACAGAAAAATAATTACTTGCCTTAATCTCACTCTATTTTAGAATACAATATGGGGGTATTTCTGTGTAAATACCTCCATTTTTTGTTTCAATTGTTCTAAGAATTTCCTATGGGTTTCGCTCTGTGGATTAAAAGGACGGTGCAATAATCCCTTTTGGATTGAATCTACCTGCTTCATATCCGCTTGAGTAGCCTCATCTATATAAGTTTCCACCCATCGTTCCCAAATGTAATTAATAGCACCTTCTGATGGGTGTACCATATCATTGGCATAAAAGCGATAATCGCGAAGCTCATCTAGCAACAATTCACAAGCAGGAAAATAGGAGGCCTTACCATCAGAAAGCAACGGGTACAAAGCAGAGAACAGCTGCGCCTTGCTCACCTGATTTTCCAAAAAACCATCTTTGAGATGTCGCACAGGCGAAATAGTGAAGACGCAATGTATTTCTGGTTGTATGGTATGAAGAAGGGTCAAGATATTCGTAAGACTTTCAGTTATTTCGTAGACAGAAAGCAAACGCTTAGAAAAGTGTTGGGAAGGCAGTTTGTGGCAATTAGCTACAATAGTATCTGTGCTATTGTAGATGTACACCCAAGCGGTTCCCAGCGTAATAAAACAAAAAGTAGCCTCTTTCAATGCCTGACGTAATTGGAGTTGCTGTGTATTAGCAAGAGAAATCGCATTTTCTAAATTCAACTGACTCAAATCGGAATGGAAAGAAAAGCTATGCCACAATTCGTTGTGCTTGAAGAAATCATTAGAGGTATAAGGTATTTGTTGCCATGCACGCTGCAAAATACCCTCAATAGCAAGAGGATGAAAAAGAATGCCAAAGGGATTCAGTGTAACAGGGAATTTGTAGTAAGCAAACTTTTGTGCCATATTTACCGCAAAGCACGAGCCTAAGCTCACTATTTTGGAATAGTAAGTAATATTTTCAGTAGCTTTGGGAATAGGGACAATCGTTCTAAAATCCACAGTTATTCAATTATAAAAGGTTCTTTCGTTCTAAATTAAGCAAAAATTCCTTACGAGCAATTCCTCCTGCGTACCCTGTAAGAGCACCATTAGAGCCTATCACTCGGTGGCAAGGCACAACGATAGAGAGTCGGTTACGGCTATTGGCATTGGCTACAGCGCGCACACCTTTAGGATTCCCAACGCCTTCTGCCTGTTGTTTGTAGCTATGCGTTTGCCCATAGGGAATCGTCAGCAAGTAGTTCCAGACCTCTTCTTGAAAAGAAGTACCTACAAAAGCGACAGGTAGCGAAAACTCCTTGCGCTGCCCTGCAAAATATTCTTTGAGCTCCTGCTCTAGTGTTAGGAGTAAAGTATTCTCTTGGGAAGTATTAGCAGCTCCCAAGTGCATAAGGACTTTTTCCTGATCAAGCTTCCAAGATGTTTGGTCAAAAAAGTCTAAAACATAAAGAGCCTCATCAGTAGCCATTGCTATCATCACGCCTATTGGAGTGACAATTTTCTTCTGATACACTTTCAGTGTTTTCTTCTTCATTAGTAGCTTTATTATTTTCGTCGTATTCAGTTTCTTCCAAATCTTTAGACTTACTGCCTAAACCTATCTTTGGATTCTCTTGCGTGCCTGTTATTTTTATAGGAATACCTATGATGCCCAAAGGAGGTAATCCTAAGCGCATCTTAAAATTCAGCTGCCCATCAAAACTAGTTTGTCCCTCAATACGTGGCCGAAAGCCCGATACTTTAAACTTAAATCGCTCTACAGTAATCAAATTGTTTTTAATAGAGCTCTTAATGTCAATCGTAGACAATTTGGTGTCTTTTAGAGCATCAGCTCCCGTCTTGTCGCTAATCACATTGAAGAGCTTAAAGCCTTTCATCTGCACATCTTTCACAGTGAGGGTACCTCCTCCTTTTAGTGAAGGATAGACAGGCATCATATCGGCATTCAGTTTGCCTCCTACTGTGTAATCTAATGAGACGATACCGTGTGCATCTTTAGCCATTGACGCCATCTCGCGAAAAAGTTTCACCTCTTTGTAAGCACGCTGCACATCAAAATTGTCTGCTTTTACTTTGAAATTGAAATTAGCACGTTTGGGAGTTTCATCGGTGTATGAAGCATCTATTTGAGCGGTCACCCCAATAACATTGAAGTTTACATCTTTCAGCGATAGTACCCCTTTTTTAAGCTGAGTGCTTCCTTTTAGATTGAGGATTTCTAAGCCTTGAAGCACTACCTTTTTGAAGTTGGCATTCAAATTAAAATCAAAAGGTTTGGGTACTACTATAACACCTTTTTCAGCTGGAATAGCAGGCGTTTCGGGCTCTGAGAGTTCTGTTTCCTCTTGAAAAGTTAGCAAAGGAGCTGTATACATAAATTCATCAACATCTAAAAGGTTTGAGGCTACTGTAAAGTTGCCTCTCAAGACTTGATTTTTGGAAAACAAAAAGTTAATGACATTACTCATTCGCCCATTCATTAGAAAGTCAGAATTGCCATAAGTCGCACGAAAATTGGTGAAACTCATATCATCCTGTTTAAAGCGAAAACGCCCCTGCTGAATGATAAAAGGTTTTGGCAGATACTCGGTAGTTGTTTTGATATTTCGCAACTCAATAGTACCTTTGTTGTGCAAAAGGTGATAGTGCCCTTGGGTAGCATCGCTCTGGGTTCCTTTCAATGATAAATCGGCATTGACATAGCCTTCTAAATCTAAACCTTTTTGAGAAAAAACCTTGTAAATTTTAGCAATATCCAATTCTCCTTTGGCTTGGATGTCATAGCGAATGTCCTCAAAGTTCTGCATAGCCATATTCACCATAAAAGGTTTTTGCTCAAAAGAAAAAGTAAGCGGTTTGAACTGCAAGGCTAAGGTTTCTAAAGTGCCATCGGTATTTTCTACTTCTCCTTTAAAAAAGATATCGGTGATAGGACTCGGGTAGTAAGGTGTTTTTAGCATTCCTTCGGTAAACTCCAAAGTACCCCGAGTAACAGGGAATAGATGCTGTTCGGGGGCATAAGTCCCTTTAGTTTTTACATTGGCCCAAAGCATTCCTTTGAGGTGTAGCTCTTTCATATCGGTGAGCTTCATCACATTCTCCAAATTGATGTTTGCCCGCACCTTGGCATCTATTACAGGAGGATTGATTCCGTTGAGACTCAAAATCCCTGAAAAGTATTCCTTGCCTATGGTAAAGTATATAGAATCTAACTTCACCCCTACCCTATTGACATCAAGAGATGGAAAGCTGGTTTCCACATTCAAATAGAGATGATCGGCTGCAGCTGGCACTCCCTGATACCCCACATAGCCTTCACGCACTTTCATTTTCAAATAAATGTCAGGACTCAGGTTTTGCGAGGCAATATACTTTCCTTTCATCGAGAAAAAGATATCTGTTTTACCTTTTAAAGTCGCTTTTTCGTGCCACTGGGTAAACTGAGGAGGCAAAGCTGTAAAAAAGTCATCAAGATTGCTGTCTTTTGAGTTTATCTCGACATTAATGTCGTACCCATTGCTCAAAAAATCTAATTTTCCTTTGAAATCAACGGGGAGTCGGTTAATTTTCAAGTCGTTATGCTCAAATACAAAAGACAAAGAGTGTGTGTTAATTTGAGTTATGAGCTCAGCATTGACATGTTTGTTCTTAAAATAAGTTTCTTGGCCAAAAAGAAAATCTAAAGATTGGATTTCAGCTTTGGTGTGAAGGTCAAAAATCGATTCAGACAAACCTCCTTTTCCTAAATAGTTAAAACCATTAGCCAATAGGTAAATTCCAGTAGATTTATCGTCGTAAATGAGTTGTGTATTCCTAATTTCAATGCGTTGCAAATCTATACGAGTACTATCGTCATCCTCATCAGTAAGTTCATCGGATTGTGATTTATAAACATTGTAGTTAGCCTCTCCTTGTTCATTCACTTTGATATGAACCAATGCATTTTTAAGATAAATTCCCTCAATATCAATCTTCTTAGAAAAAAGCAAGTCTTTGACATCAATGCCCAAGGAAAGTCGTTTTACCGACACAAGGGTATCATTTTGATAAGGTGCTGAACCTTTGAGGAGTACGTTGTCTAAATTAAGCGTGAGTGAAGGAAAATGAGTGAAGAAAGTGAGTTTAGCTTTGGTAAAATTCAGTTCGCCATTGAGATTGTCGTTGGCCAACTTTTTCACTTTCTGAGTAACATATTCAGGGTAAAGCATCGGAAAAACGATGACAAAAGCCAAAAGGAGTGCCAAAAGCACTCCAAGATATTTAAAGGTCTTAAGCAGGTATCTTTTCATTTAGTCAATCAAACTTAAAAGGGCTAATTCATAACTTTTCATTCCAAATCCAACTATTACTCCCTTCGCTGCTGACGACAAATAAGAATGATGACGGAAAGATTCTCTAGCAAAGGTGTTGGATATGTGTACCTCTACAACAGGAGTTTGTATTGCCTTAATCGCATCGGCAAGTGCTATGGAGGTATGGGTGTAGGCACCTGCATTGAGAATCACACCATCGTAGTGAAATCCTACCTCGTGGAGCTTGCTGATAAGTTCGCCTTCGCAGTTGCTCTGAAAATAGGACAAAGAGACATTAGGGTAGGCCTTTTGCCACTGGGTAAGCACTTCTTCAAAAGATTGAGTGCCATAGACTGAGGGCTCTCGAGTACCCAACAGGTTCAAGTTAGGCCCATTGATAATTATTATTTTTTTCATTGTTTTTGTTATTCTATCTGGATGCGTCCCACCCCTTTAATAGTTTTGGAGAAGACAGGAGGATTGCCTTTTACGGTAATATCGCCTGCGCCCAAGATGATTGCTTCGACCTCTTTAGATACATTGGCAGTAATATCGCCCGCCCCTGCGATACGCAAGAAAGCCTTTTCTGCCTTGAGGTTAGGAGCATCTACATCTCCTGCTCCCTTTACATTCACCACGAGGTTCTTAGTTGTGCCATAAGCTTTGAGGTCGCCTGCCCCTGAAATCTGGACATCTAGCGTATTGACATTAACTTGTACTTTTAAATCTCCCGCCCCAGAAACTTTCAGGTTTAGAATATTGGCTTTTACCTCGGCACTCATATCGCCACTGCCTGCTATCTTAAGTTCTAATTCATCGGATTCTAATGCTTTTTCAGCATTCACATTTACTGCTCCTTTAGTTAAAACTCTTTTCAAGTGATTGTCAACTGGTACGTAAACAGTAATTTTAGTATTAAAGGAGTGTTTTCTACTAATTCCTACTTTCAAAATACCATTCACAACCGTTGTTTCTAAAGAAGAAAGCAGTTTTTCGGGGGCTTTGATTGTAATTTCACCTACTTTTCCATCTGTGAGTACTAAACGATAGGCACCAGATACTTCTATTTGGTCGTAAGTAGGAAGTGTTCTGGTTTCTGTAACGATTTCGTCATTTCCTATAAAAGGGATTTCAAAGCTGTAAGCAATGAATAAAGGCATTACAAATAGCAAAAAGAGTACTAATTTTTTCATCGTATACGGTGTTAATATTAAGAGTTCGTTCTGTGTTCGTTTCTTCTTCGCTCAGATTGCGGACGGAGAATTAGGAATTTATTCTTGAAAGGATTTCCTCTGTTTTTGCAACAATGGTCTCTACGGGAATTGTAGCTATGGCTTGCTCATATCCCTTAGGGTACTTTGCTCCATATACCGAAGTGGGAATCAAAGGAAAGAGACGCCTATCAGCCAACAAAGCGTTTTCTTGAGGTTGAGCATAGGGATAAAAGCCTGCGTAGGGGTGCGTTACCCCCCAAAGAGTAATGGTAGGTACCCCATACATAGCCGAAAGATGGGCGTTGCCACTATCCATAGCTATCATCACATCTATGTTAGAAATGAGCTCAAGCTCTTGAGTGAAAGCAAGACGTCCGACCATATTTTCGGCATTGGGCAAGGAGATTTGCTTTACCTGTTCTTCTTCATATTTTCCTCCTCCAAAAATATAAATCTTGCCTTCGGGATATTTTTCTGAAAGAATTTTTATCACTTCTTTCATTTTTTCAAAAGGATACTGTTTGCCCTCTACAGAAGCAAAGGGAGCCACCCCTATACGCACCCCATCGGATAGCAATTTCTGTACCCTTTTGCTATTAGGCTGATGTGGCAAGAGATATTTATCTTCTAAATTCACAGGGCACCCCAAAGCTGCAAAAACATCGGCATAACGCTGATAGGTAGGTTTCAGCGGTTGAAAAACTTTGTGTTTAGCGCGGGTAAGGGCATATTTTTCTATTCGCCCTTTGTCTATTTGCTTAAAAGGAATCCTTGTTCCTTTAAAATAAAATTTTAGGATATTGGTGCGCAGTACGTTGTGAATGTCGGCCACTGCGTCAATCTGTTTAGCTCTGAGTTCTTTATAAAGGCGATACAAACCACAAAGACCTGCGTGCTTCCCGTTTACCTCTGGCGTAAACACCTCTAAATTAGGTAAATGAGCAAACATAGGAGCAAAGAGTGGACGAGTGAGATAAGTGATTTTAATCTCGGGATACTGTTCGGCAAAAGCCGATACCACGGGGACACTAATAGCGACATCGCCCATTGCCGACATTCTAATGATAGCTAAATGTTTCATTTTGTTTTGGTTTTTATTTTTTTATTGTTACTTTTGGCACTCGAAAGAGGCCTCTTGTAATTATAAAAGAGGTTAAAAAAAGTTATGCAAATGTAGTAATTATTTTTTAATTCCAGCGTATATGAGATATTTATTTTTAGTTTTTTTGATTTCCCCTTTAGGGTGGGGACAAACGAGCCCTATTTTTGACTTTAACAAAAGCTTGCGTATTGATTTTCAACTATTAAGCGATGCTAAAGGGATGGAAGTTATTTTCCAGCAACTCAAAGAAGAGCCTTATTGGGGAGGCTCAGAAACTAACCTCATTTTTCCTCCGTTAGGAAACTTGCGCTTGCAATTATTTGACGGAGCAGAATTGGTTTTCAGCAAAGGTTTTAACTCGTTAGCTGATGAATGGTCAGCGATTGAAGCTGCTAAGGCAGAAAAACGCCTTTTTTACCACGCTATACAAATTCCATTTCCTAAAAAAGCACTCAAAGTGCAGATAGATAGGCGCAACCGAGAGGGAGAATTTCAGCTCCTCAGCAGCCGAGAAGTATCTCCTAATGACTATTTTATCAAAAAAGAGATAGCCCCCTCCTACCCTGTAAAAACATTGTTACACAATGGCTCTGCCGCTGAAAAGGTAGATTTGGCTATCTTGGCAGAAGGGTATACGAAAGATGAGATGGAAAAATTCTATAAGGATGCACAACGAATGACTGACTATATGTTTACAATTCCTCCTTTTGACGCTCTTAAAAAAGACTTCAACGTATATGCCATCGGGGTGATTTCGGAAGAGAGTGGTACTGATGTCCCTGGCAAACATATTTTCAAGAAAACGGCTTTCAATACTTCGTTCTACACTTTTGACCAAGAGCGCTACCTAACGACGAATAGTATGTGTGAAATTGCTGATGCAGCTTGTGTTGTGCCTTACGACCAACTATATGTGCTAGTGAATACTCCTATCTATGGTGGTGGAGGGTTTTACAACCATTTAAATTTAGGTACTGCTGACCACGAACTATCAGAAAAAGTGTACATACACGAGTTTGGGCACGGTTTTGTTGGACTGACTGATGAATACTACTACGATTGGGATCCTACTTTCCAAAGCGTTTACAATACCGCTATAGAACCTTGGGAAGAGAATATTACTACTTTGGTAAATTTTGACCGCAAATGGAAAGATATGGTGCACAAAAAAACACCTATTCCTACCCCCCGTACAGCGAAGTACGAGAAAGTAGTAGGTGCTTTTGAAGGAGGTGGTTATGTAAGCAAAGGGGTTTATAGCCCTATGCAGGACTGCCGGATGAAATCGAATGAGCCAAAGGGGTTTTGCCCTGTTTGCGAACGAGCTATCAGGAGGACTGTAAACTTTTTAAAGTCAGAAAGTGCCTCTAAAAAGGGGAAGTAAGCTAAATTGATGCTAAAAATTCTTTGACAATAGCAGCAGAAAGCTTTCCTGCTTCTTCTACAAATGTATCGTAAGAAACGGTATTGCCTTCACCTGCTTTGTCAGAAATAGCCCTCAACATCAGAAAAGGCACTCCCAGCAGATAGCAGGTTTGTGCAATGGCAGCGGCTTCCATCTCAACCGCTTTGGCTTGCGGGAAAGTGCGCGCAATATGTTGCAACCGAGCAGGATCAGAAATAAAAGCATCGCCACTAACAACTTGCCCATAGTGTAAAGTGTGTTGATGTTTTTCAGCTACTTTTTTGAGTTGGTCTGTCCAATGAGCATCGGCTACGAAAGCAGGAGGCATCTGGGCTTGCTGACCTATCTCGTATCCAAAAGCAGTTACATCGACATCGTGATGACGCACTTCGGTTGCTAAAACAAGGTCGTAAACAGCTGTATCAGCCAAACCACCAGCTGTTCCCGTATTGATAATTAGAGAAGGATGATATTTTTCAATTAGCAGTGCTGCCCCTACAGCAGCACTTACCTTTCCTATGCCAGAAAGCAAAAGGACAACTTCGGTATCAGAAAGCAACCCTTCGTAAAAGGAAAAGCGCCCTATTTTAGTTTCTTTTCCATTGGTAATCGCTGCTTTTAAAGTATTAATTTCGAGCTCCATCGCCCCTATAATTCCTATCATAATGATGAATATTAAAAAAAGGGACTGTTTGAATCATCAAGCAGTCCCTTTTAAAATTGTTATTACTTAACTATCTTTCAGCTACTAGAAGAGGTTTCAAGTTCTCTGTCTTGTAGGTTTGTACTTTGTTGTCGGTATCGCTATACACCAATAGGGCTTTGAGTTCGGGGTGGTGCGCCAAAAACTCTTTGCTCTTTTCAAGACCGATAATCATAAACATAGTTGCATAGGCATCAGATTCTTGTGCTGTTTTGGCCACTACTGTAGCACTAAGCATTTCTCCTACTACAGGACGCCCTGTAAAAGGATTGATAATGTGTACAAAGCGTTTTCCTGTACCATCAATCCAAACACGACGATAGCTCTCATCGGTAGATACTGACTCATCTTTGAGCTGCAATACAACTTCTTTGTAATCATCGTCTAACTCATAGGGGTCTTGAGCTTCTATGCGCCAAGGTTTATTCTCAATGGTATTCATACCATAGGCAATCATCTCACCATCAATTTTGACCACAAAGTCCTCAATATCCTTAGATTTCAAAAATTCAGTAATTACATCGGCTGTATAACCACGCATTACAGAGTTCAAATCTATTTGGATTTCTCGTTTTTCCTTTTTCACATAACCATCGGTGGTAAGTTGTACTTTTTGCAAGCCTACATATTGTTTGAGGCTATCCAACTGTTCGTGGGTAGGCACTTGCGAAATAGGCTGAATAAGTTCGCTTCCAAAGCCCCAAGCTTTCACGAGTATCCCTACAGTAGGGTCATACATTCCGCCACTCTGTTTCCACACTTCATAGGCTGTAGAAAAAGCTTTTTTAAAGTGCTCGTCGGCCTTTATAGGCACATACCCTTTGTTCACCCTTGAAATGAGTGATTCTGGATTGTAAGCAGAAAGAGAATTGTCTACTGCCTTTACAAGAGAATCAATATCTCGGTCTAAATTGGTAGTATCTTTAGAAATATACTTTACACGGTAGGAAAAAGCACCCACTTTACCTTCAACGTCGTAAAGTCGAGGAGCCTTTTGAGAGAGATTGCAAGAGAATAAAAGCAATGCTCCCATACATAATGTTACAATTTTTCTATTCATACAATGCTGGTATTTTTTTGAATGTTACTAATTATCAAAAGGAAAAAATATTCTGCTATCTAGGCACTAAAGCTGTCTCTAAGTTTTTAGTAATGTAAGTTTGTACGTGGTTGTCTTTGTTTACATAGATAAGGAGAGCTTTTAGCTGAGGGTGTTTTGCTAAGAACTCCTTGCTTTTCTCAAGTCCTATAAGCATAAACATAGTAGCGTAAGAGTCTGATTCGCGAGCAGTAGGCGCTACTACTGTAGCACTAAGCATCTCGCTCTCGAGCGGATAGCCTGTAAATGGGTTAATAATATGCACAAAACGGTGGCCTGTACCATCAATCCAAACACGACGGAATGTCTCATCGGTAGAAACGGCTTCGTTGTGCAGCTTAATTCCCAACTCGCTATAATTATCATCCAATTGGTAAGGATCAATAACGTCTACTTGCCATTCTTTTTTCTCGACAGTATTTTTCCCGTTTACAATGATCTCGCCCACTACTTTTACATAGTAGTTTTCAATTCCTCTTTTTTTAAGGAAATCTGCGATAACATCGGCTGTATAACCTCTAACTACAGAGGTCAAATCAATCTTAATTCCTGGGTTCTGTTTTTTTACGTAGCCATCTGCAGCGATTTGTACTTTATCAAATCCGACATATTGTTTCAAGCTATCAATTTGCTCATCAGTAGGCAATTTAGAGATAGGCTGTACCGTTTCACGACCAAATCCCCAAGCTTTTACAAGTACCCCTACTGTAGGGTCGTACATCCCACCACTTTCTTCCCAAACTTGTCTGGCAGCAGTGTACACTTTTTTAAAGTGTTCGTCGGATTGAGTAGGGATATATCCCTTGTTTATTCTTGAAACAAGAGACTCTTCATTGTAAACAGACAAAGACTTATCAATAGTCCTTACAATAGAATCAATAGCAGGTTTTAAGTTAGTAGTATCTGTATCAATGTATTTCACCCTATATTCTACATTTCCAGCGATACCTTCCAACTCTTGGTACTTGGGAGTTTGTTTTTTGGAATTGCAAGAAAACAATAGCAATCCACCTAAACATAGTGTTAAAAATCTTGTATTCATATTTGCTTAACTTTTAATGATTGATGTTTTTTCTATCAGTGAACCATTAATTTTTCAAATGGTTTTGTTTTAAAAATTTGTTCTTGATTTTTGTCGTCGGTATACACTAACAAGACTGCTAAATCAGAATGCTGTTTCAAAAAAGCTTTGCTTCTCTCCAATCCCATCACCATAAACATTGTAGCGTAGCCATCAGCAAACATTGTAGAAGGATGCACCACTGTGGCACTCAGCACATCGCTCTGGGTTGCCTTTCCCGTAAGAGGGTTAATAGAGTGTACATATTTGCGCCCATTTGCATCAGTCCACACTTTTCGGTAGTTTCCTGAGGTAGCCAAGCCTTGATTTGTGAACTGTATAGTTGCTACCAACTCTCTATCGTCCAACGGTTTGATAGGATTCTCCACTCCTATTGTCCAAGGTTTGTTCTCAATGGTATTTCGCCCTTTCAGATACATCTCGCCTGCTATCTCTACAAGATAATTCTCTATTCCTCTACTGTCTAAAAAAGCTGCTACTACATCGGATGTATAGCCCTGAGCAATCGCATTAAAATCAAACAAAATCTGTGGATATGCTTTCTCAATATGATTATCATCTGTAAGAGTTACTTTTTCAAATCCCACATAATTTTTAAGTGTTGCTATTTGCTCCTCAGTAGGTAATGAAGCTTCATCTATCTTTTGCTTACCAAAGCCCCAAGCGTTTACTAAAACTCCTACGGTAGGGTCAAATAATCCTCCACTCTCCTGCCATATTTGCCGTGAAGCCTCAAATACTTTCCTAAAGTGGGTGTCAACTACTACTGTTTCGTTCCCTTCATTAATTTTTGAAATAGCAGAATCAGGTCGATAGGTGGACATTGAGATATCAATCACCTGTAAGATTGAATCTATAGCTGGCTTAAAATTCTCATCTGTGTGAGCAATGTACTTAATGTGATAGGTAGAGCCTTGCGCTTCTCCTTCTAACTCTCGAATACTTTCGCGAGTAGGAGTTTGGCAAGCTCCAAAAAGGATGGCTATGATGAATAACTGATATTTTATCATTTTATAAACAGTGCGCAAAGATACGATTATTTTTTATAACTACAACTATTTCGACTACTATTTTTTATTTTTGCTTTAACACAGCTTTAAGACTTCTTTAACAACCTTTTGTACACAAAGGAATAAGTTCGTCAAAAACAATACGATAACGTTCTATTTCTTCCGCTGTAAAACGTTTTGCGTAAGGAATCATTTCTACCTGAAAGCCTACTTTTTTAAGTTTTTGAGAGTAATCTTTCCCATAAATTCGTACGTGGTCATACTGTCCAAAAATACGTGTGCGTTCTTTAGGGTCTGTTATACTGTTGTCTTCAAAGGTTATTTCACGGTCATTTTCCATAGGTACCTGAAAAATACCCCATCCTCCTAGCTTCATCACACGGTAAAGCTCTTTCATTGCCTGAGTATCATCTGGAATATGTTCTAAAACGTGATTGCAAAAGATGACATCAAAAGAGTTATCAGAAAAAGGCAAAGCACACAAGTCTGCTTTCACATCGGCTAAGGGAGAGTTTAAATCGGTTGTGGTATAAGTAAGGTTAGACTGTTTTTTAAACCGACTGTAAAAAGCCTGCTCCGGAGCTACGTGTAATACTTTCAGCGGTCGCGAAAAAAAATCAGTTTCTCGCGTGAGGTATAACCATAGTAATCTATGACGCTCTAAAGACAATGTAGAGGGCGCTAACACGTTAGTACGCTTTTTGCCATAGCCATAGGACAAAAAGCGCCTAAATGTTCGGCCATCAATAGGATCTTGATACTTTTTACCCCTCAAATAAAATGCCAAAAGGGGACGTACCCAATAGCTTATTTTGATAAGCCACGGACGCGGAACGATGTTTAAAATAGTCGTTAACAAAATAATTAAGGGTTGTTTAATGATTTAACGCACAAATGTGAGCCCTATTCCTTTCATCTCGTTAGAATAAACAGGATAAAGTGTCATTTGTACCGAAGATTTTTCATTCTTAATGAACCAATTAGAGGTGTAGGGCAACAGCCAGTAGGCAATACGTGTACTCAAAATACCAATCCCTGCTCCTACACATACATCGCCTACCCAATGCCGATTGTTGTAGAGGCGCATCGCTCCTACCGTAGTAGCAATAGCATAACCACTAATTCCCAACCACAGGTTTTCATCTTTGTACTCTTGCCAAAGCATCTCCATTCCTGTAAAAGCCATTGCCGTATGTCCTGAAGGGAAAGAGTTGTGAGTAGAATTGTCTGGTCTGCGCACACGAGCGGTGTATTTAATACCATTAACCAATGCTCCCATAATAGCATAAGCCGTAGCCCCTACTAGCAAACGCTCTTTCACGGTATGCTTGGGCTTGACTCCAAAATTACTCAAAGCAAAAACACTAAGCACAGGTGCATATTGTATATAGTCGTCAAACTTTCGTTTCTTTCCTCCTGAATACCTATAGGCATGACGCTGCACGTACCTATTGATATAAGTAGCGTTGGAAATTAGTCCCAAGGTAATAAGTGAAACAGGCAAGAGAGACTGCTGTATAGTAGGCTTAGTAGGCAGTTCGTAATGAGGGAGAGAATCTGTTTGAGCTCGCAGCAATACAGCCCAAAAACAGAATGTTAAAAGTATCAATAAGCGTTTCAACTGATAAGAATTCCTTTTTCAACGTTCAACAAATCACCAAAAATACCACAACAACAAGGCTCCTACCAAAATGCGATAGATTCCCCACACTTTAAAGCCAAACTTAGTAAGCAGGTGAATAAAAAATTTCACCGCTATCATAGCTACCACAAAAGCAATAACATTCCCCAAGAGGAAGATCCAAAGACTCTGTTCTGTAGCCATAATCAACTCGTAGCCTTTTTGACCTAATGTTCCCCACTTCTTGAGGAAAAGCGAATAGACTGTTACGGCAAGCATTGTTGGGACAGCTAAGAAAAAAGAAAATTCTGCCGCTGCCTTCCGGCTCAAACCTTGGGTCATTCCTCCAATGATAGAGGCTGCTGAACGAGAGGTACCTGGCATCATTGCTAAACACTGCCAAAAACCTATGACAACAGCTTTCTTAACCGTAATATCTTTTTCGTCTTCTATTTTAGGATGTTTGAACCAATTATCTACAAACATCAAGATAATACCTCCTACTATGAGGGTTATTGCTATGGCTTTTTGGTTGCCTAACACTGCTTCTATCTTGTCATCAAACAATTTTCCCAATAGGAGCGCTGGCACTACAGCACAAGCTAATTTAAAATAGAAATTCCAATGAGAAAAGTCAAAAAACTTGCGCCAATACAATACTACCACCGATAAAATAGCTCCAAACTGAATAGATACTTGGAACATTTTTAGGTATTCCTCTTCTGGCATCCCCAACAAGGCAGCTGTAAAGCCCATATGAGCTGTAGAAGAGATAGGAAGATACTCGGTAAGTCCTTCGACTATCGCAATGATAATAGCTTGTAACGTGTCCATTGTTATGATTGAGAGTTATTTTCTTCTGTCTTATCTTTTTTAGAAGTAGAGGTTATTAAGATAGCGTACACTTCTACCCCAAAGCCTAACAGCACCAAGGCAGGAGCTATGTGAATACGTGTGAAACTAAAAATAGACGCATCAAATACTTTAGGGTCATCGCTGCCCCCCCCACTCATCAAAATAAAGCCTAATGTAATAATGGCGATACCCAAGAGCATAAAAAAGTAATTCTTTTCTTTGAAAATAAGAGTTGTATGATGTTTCATCTTAAAAAAATCTGTATAATTTGCAAAATGAGAGAACTATTAGCTAATAGTAGAGCGCATTAGTTTTAAGATTCAAAAAGCGTTGAGTGGCAAAATAGGTACTACCCCAACTAATGAGAATGCCCATAACTAAAATGCCTAAGAAAACCCAGAGCAATATCCAAGCATCTACCAAAATAGAAAACTCTGGATAGGACTTTACAATGCCCCATAACGAGAGGGAGAAGAGCAACATAGCTATGAAAGCACTAAGGATTCCCAAACGCACATTCAAGCGTATAAAAGGTCTTCTAATGAAGCTACGTGTAGCTCCTACAAGCTGCATTGTTTTAATGATGAATCGTTTAGAGTAAATAGATAAACGTATGGAGGCATTGATTAGCAAAACAGAAACAAAGGTGAAAAGCGCACTGAATACGAGGGTAATAAGCCCTATCCGATTTACGTTCTCGTGGATAAGTGCTACCAATGATTGATCGTAAATCACTTCTGAAACAAAAGAGTTTTGTTCCAATTCTCGTTTGATTTCTCCCAACTTCTCTGGTTCGGCGTATTCAGCTTTTAAACTAAGATCTATAGCATTCTGCAATGGATTAGTACCTATGAAAGTAACAAAATCTTCTCCAATATCCTTGCTAAACTTCTCTGCTGCCTCTTCCTTGGAAATGAATTGCAGCGATTTTACAAAAGCTGCTACCGAAAGCGTCTTTTGCAGTTGTGCAATATCAGCACTTTTTGCATTGTCCTTAATGAGAATCGTAACGGCTACCTGCTCCTTGAAATGGTTAGCTATTTTTTGGGTACTAAGCACCAAAAAACAAAAAAAACCTAACAAGAAGAGTACCAAAGTAATACTTAAGGTTACCGAAAAATAGGATGTTATCAGTCGTTGCCTATTAAAAGAATCAATAGAACGTGGCATAAGGATGTTTTCTTTCCCTTTAAAAAATTATCGGGCAAAGGTACAAAATAATGCTGAATAAGCAAGGAACAATTAACATTTTTAACAAAAGAAAGTAACCTGAAAAAGTGATATTTTTCAGGTTACCTTCTTTTGTTTTGACGAATATTTTTAGAAAAGAGTGCGCCTAAGTTCAGAAATTGATATTGTTATACTCCTGCTTCTTTACGGCGTTCTTTCTCTGTTTTCAGCAGTGAGAGCTCTCGTCCTGTTTGGCCTGCTACTGAAGTATTCTCTTCAGCCCGACGGATAAGATAGGGCATCACCTCTCGCACAGGCCCAAAGGGCAAGTACTTAGCAACATTGTAGCCTTCTTTTGAAGCATTGAAGCTAATGTGGTCGCTCATACCATACAGCTGTGCAATCCACACACGAGGGTCATTTTTAGCAAGTCCTTTTTTCTCCATCAAATCCATTATGAGAGCGGCACTTTCTTCGTTATGAGTTCCTGCAAAAAGAGCAATACGGTCTATATGTTCTATGATATAAGTAATGACTGCATTGTAATTGTCGTCAGTAGCTTGTTTGCTAGGACAAATAGGGGTCGGATAGCCTTTTTCGGCAGCGCGTTCATTTTCCTTTTCCATATAGGCACCGCGTACAATCTTTAAACCAATGTAGAAGCCATCGGCTACGGCACGCTCATACAGTCCTTTCAAATAAGGTAAACGGTCGTGCCTATACATTTGCAAAGTATTGTACACAATAGCTTGTTCCTTATTGTACTTGCGCATCATTTCTTCCACCAGATCATCGGCAGCTGTTTGCATCCAACTCTCTTCGGCGTCTACAAGAATAGGAAGTTTGTAGTCGTACGCCTTTTTGCAGGCTGCATCAAAGCGTTCTCTTATTTTCTCCCATTCTTTTTCCTCATCGGGAGTGAGTTTTTCGCCTTCGGTAATTTTTTGGAAGACAGCAAACCTACCAAAACCTGTAGGTTTAAATACTACGATAGGAATTCCCTCATCGCGATGTTGGTTACCAAAGTCAATGGTTTCCATTGTCTTTTGGAAAGTAGCTTCTAATGAAGCTTCATTGTCTTTTCCTTCTACCGAATAATCAAGTACGGAACCTACCCCCCTGCTGTGCATTTTTTGGATAGCAGGTAAGCAGTCCTTTTCAGAGATACCTCCACAAAACTGATTAAATACAGTTTTGCGAATCATCCCTTCTACTGGCAGGCGCAGTTTCAAAGAGCAGTTAGTAAGAGCTGTCCCTACTTTTGTAAGGGTAGGACTCCCTATTAGTTTGAAGAGCCAGTAAGCCCAATTCAGTTCAGTTTGGCTTTTGTGTTCAAAAGCGGTTTTGGTGTCAGAAAATCTACTCATAATGGCAAAAATGATTAATGAATCAACAGAGGCAAAAGTACAAGTTATTTTTTTAACACGCAAATTTTCTTTTGATTTTTTTTCGTAAAGAAACGCAAGAAACTAATCTTACTATGGGATGAACACACAAAATTAGTATTTTGTTTCATTGGCACAAATGTATCAATTAACGACCTTTTCAGATAAAGGATTGCTCTTTTCTGTTTTTAGTTCGTTTGGCAGAAACTTAGTTCGCGATGAAAATACGCTCATCCTACGGTTTGACCTTATCTGGTTAAGCGTGAATAGCGCGGTTTTCAGTAGCTGCAAGAGCGGCTTCTTTTATAGCTTCAGTAAAAGTAGGGTGTGCGTGGCAGATGCGGGCAATATCTTCAGCACTAGCCTTAAACTCCATAGCTGTTACTGCTTCGGCTATCATATCGGCAGCGCGTGCGCCTATGATGTGGACGCCTAACACCTCATCGGTTTGGGTGTCTGCCAAGATTTTGACAAAGCCCTCGGTATCCATACTAGCACGAGCACGCCCCAAGGCACGGAAAGGGAACTGCCCTAACTTATAGGCTATTCCTTCGGCTTTCAGTTGTTCTTCTGTTTTGCCGACGCTGGCTACCTCTGGCCAAGTGTAGACTACCCCTGGGATAAGGTCGTAATTAATATGTGGTTTTTGTCCCGCTATCTGTTCTACTACTAATACGCCTTCTTCTTCGGCTTTGTGAGCAAGCATAGCCCCACGGACAACATCTCCTATGGCATAAATATTAGGTATATTGGTCTGCAAGTGGTCGTTCACTACTACTCTACCGCGGTCGTCTTTCTGTACTCCAGCTGCTTCAAGATTTAGCCCTACAGTATAAGGTTTGCGCCCTACGGCTACCAAACAATAATCGCCTTCTAAAACTAACTCGCCTCCTTTAGGAGTGGTGGCTTTTACCATTACGGTATCTCCTTGGCGTTGTACAGCTGTTACCTGATGGCCTGTGTAAAAATTAAAGCCTTGCTTTTTGAAAACTTTAGTGAGTTCACGCCCTAAGCCTCTGTCCATTGTAGGAAGGATGCTGTCGGTGTATTCGACTACGGATACTTGAGCTCCTAGGCGGCGATAGACTTGTCCTAATTCTAATCCTATCACCCCGCCTCCTATTACGATGAGATGCTTGGGCACTTCTTTTAGTTTCAAGGCTTCTGTAGAAGTAATAATCCGTTCTTTATCTATTTGAATGAAAGGCAAAGAAGCTGGCTTAGAGCCAGTAGCTATGATAGTATACTTTGTTTCAATGGTTTCGGTAGTGCCATCAGGGGCTGCAATGCTCAGTTGCGTAGAAGAGAGGAAAGTGCCTACTCCTGTGAAGACCTCTACTTTGTTCTTATCCATTAGGAACTTGACTCCGGCACAAGTTTGCTCTACCACAGCTGCTTTGCGTGCTATCATTTTTTCCAAATTAAGCGTTACCTCCCCGTGGAGCTCAATGCCGTGGGCGTCCAGATGCTTTAGGGTATCTTCGTAATGATGAGAGGAGTCCAAAAGAGCCTTAGAAGGAATGCAGCCTACATTTAGGCAAGTACCTCCCAAGGTATTGTATTTTTCTATCAGAGCTGTTTTAAAGCCTAACTGCCCAGCGCGAATAGCAGCTACATAGCCGCCAGGCCCCGAACCAATCACAACAAGGTCGTATGTTTTCATCTTTAACTATTTTTTAAACTTTAGAATGGCAAAGTTATAACAAAGATATGAAACTTCCAAGAAAAGGAAAACAAAATAACAAAAAAAAGAAAGAGAGCCTCTGAGTACAGAGAGCTCTCTTTCTAATATTCATAACCAATTTTTTCTATTTCTTAACGTCTTCGTTTGCTACTGGTTCAGATTCATCTTTCACAGTATCGTAGATAAGTGGTGCTGCTACAAAGATAGAGGAGTAGGTACCTACAAATACCCCTATAATCATTGCAAACATAAATCCGCGAAGGGTTTCACCACCGAAGATGAAAATAGTAACCAACACGGCCAAAGTAGTGAACGAGGTGTTCAGCGTACGGCTGAGGGTTGTGTTCAAGGCGTGGTTAATCTTCTCTCTTGACCAATGAGGCTCGCGCATTACTTCTCGGATACGGTCGTAGATAATCACGGTATCGTTCAATGAGTACCCTACTACGGTAAGAATTGCGGCGATGAACGCTTGGTCTATCTCCATATTGAATGGCATAATACTATAAGTAAGGGAGTAGATACCGAGTACCATTAGCACGTCGTGTGCTGAGGAAACAATCGCTCCCATAGAGAATTGCCATTTGTGGAAACGAAAGAGAATGTACAATCCTATCACGATTAGCGAACCAATTACTGACCAGAAGGCACTGCTCTTAATATCTTCGGCAATGGTAGGTCCTACTTTCATTGACTGCATAATTCCTATGGCATCTACAGATGATGCTTTTGAGAAATCGTCGTAAGAAAGATTTGCAGGCAAGTATTTTTGCAATCCTTTGTAAAGCAATTCTTGAATCTCATTGTCTACCTCGGTACTTTCTTCTTGTACTTTGTATTTAGTAGAAATCTTCACTTGGTTAGGAGAACCAAAGGTTTTTACTTCTACAGTTCCCATAGTTGAACGGAGAGATTCAGCTATTTCGGTAGGTTTTACTTCGTGTTCAAAACGAATTTGGTAAGTTCTACCTCCTACAAAGTCAATACCCTGGTCAAGGCCGCGAGTGAGAAGAGAAGCGATTCCTATTACAGAAAGTACGACAGAAATAACATACCCTACTTTTCTCTTGCCAATGAAGTTCAAATTCATATTGCGCAACCAGTTCTTAGTAATAGAAGTGGTGAAGGTAAGTTGATGACGTTTTTCTACACTATATTCGATGAACAAGCGGGTGATGAAGATAGCGGAGAACAAGGTAGTAAGGATACCGATGAGCAAGGTAGTAGCAAAACCTTGAATAGGGCCGCTACCAAAGAACAACAAGATGAGGGCTGTAAGAGCTGTGGTAATGTTAGAGTCTAAAATAGAAGACAATGCGTGTTTGAAACCATCTACCACTGCTTGGTCTACTGCTTTTCCTTTGGCTAATTCTTCCTTAGAACGCTCAAAGATAAGCACATTGGCATCTACCGCCATTCCTATGGTAAGTACAATCCCCGCAATACCTGGTAGGGTGAGCACTGCTCCAATACTTGACAAGACTCCAAAGATAAGCAATACGTTCAGTACCAAAGCAAGATCGGCATATACTCCTGCACGACCGTAGTAGAAAATCATCCATCCGAAAATGAAAAGAGTAGCAATTAGGAAAGAGTTAAAACCACTATCGATTGCCTCTTGACCCAATGAAGGTCCTACTATTTCTGACTGAACAATGGTAGCTCCTGCAGGCAATTTACCAGCACGAAGCACATTGGCTAAGTCAATAGCTTCATTCAGTGTAAAGCTTCCTGTAATTTCAGAGCGACCTCCAGAGATAGCTCCTGTAGTAACTCCTGGAGCAGAATAAACAATATTGTCAAGCACGATAGCTATGTTGCTGCGTTCAGAAAAAGCTTTTCCTGTCAGCTCTTCCCATACACGAGCTCCTTTGCCGTCCATTTGCATAGAAACAGCAGGCTGGTTGCGCATATCATAGGTTTGGTCTGCTTGAGTAATAACATTCCCTGTAAGAGGAGGAGTATTATCGCGATTGCCTTTAAGAGCATAAAGTTCAATAAGTGAAGTTTTCTTGTCTGGTTTTCCCCAAGCAAATCTAGCGTACTGCAAGGTTGCAGGCAGAAGGCGTTTAGCATCTGCTGATTGCAAATAGGCGTTTACTTGTGCCGTATCTTTTAAAACAGTGGCAAATAAGACAGGAGACCCTTCGTAGGATTGAACAGGGCGCGCCAAGTCAAACAAAGGATTTTTTTGTGAAGCACTATTTACTGAATCTTTTTTGGTATCTGTAAGAAGTGAATCAATAGCAGTATTGGCTGCCAAAGTGTCGGAAGTTACTTTAGTAGTATTGGCTGCTACAGTATTTTTAAGATGCTCATTAAGTGTTTGCAAATAAGGGAATACCTCGGTATTCTTGAAAGTTTCCCAGAATTCAAGCTGAGCAGTACTTTGCAAGAGGGCTTTTACGCGGTTAATATCCTTAGCTCCAGGAAGTTCTATAAGAATACGTCCTGAAGTACCCAAACGCTGAATATTAGGTTGAGAAACCCCAAACTTATCAATACGTTTACGCAATACCTCGAAAGCAGAAACGATAGATTCGTCTACTTTGCGGCGGATAATAGGGCGTACCTCATTATCACTCATTTGAAAGTTAATTTGGTCGCTAAGGGTTTTGTTAGCAAATACTTCGGGAGAAGCAAGCTTACCTCCATTTTTAGCATAGGCTTCAAAAAACAAATCCAAGTAGGTTTTGTCGGTTTTGCGAAGCTGGATATCGGCTTCAGCCAATGATTTGTTAAAAATAGGGTCTTTAGAATTGTTGGCGAGACCTTTAAGAATGTCGTGAACAGAAATTTGGAGGATCACGTTGATACCACCTTTAAGGTCAAGACCGCGATTCAATTCTTTTTCTTTCACTTCAGCGAAAGTAAATTTAGAAATTCCGATGTTGTAGACATCTTGCCCAAGCATCGAGTCTAGGTATTTAGCCTCTACTTGTTCTCGTTGGGCGATATAGTCAGCCTGTTTGTTAGGCACTTTCGCTTCGGCGAAAGCCTTGGCTTCATCTTCTATTCTACCTGCAATATATGTAAAGGAGAGCTGGTAAATACTTACAAGCCCAAACAATAATGCAAATAGTTTAACAAGTCCTTTGTTTTGCATTTTTAAATTAATTACTTATTTTATCTGTTCAAACGGCAAAAGTACATATTTTGCGATGAATACAAAAATTTTCTTAAAAAAAATATCACCTTTTTTTTAGTGTTATTGCTAAGAGTTTTATTATGAGTATTTTAAAACAGTAAACGGCTACTATCTACAAGTGCCCTCGCATTGACAAGTAGCAAGCTGCTCTGCACACAAGTTTCAAGCTTACTAATATTCCCGTT
This sequence comes from uncultured Capnocytophaga sp., assembly GCA_963519425.1. Taxonomy (GTDB): domain Bacteria; phylum Bacteroidota; class Bacteroidia; order Flavobacteriales; family Flavobacteriaceae; genus Capnocytophaga. The sequence goes on along the minus strand of CAUQNY010000026.1, from coordinate 179 downwards.
TTAACTGAAGAGCTGAAAACTTGGTTCAAGTTTTTGGAGAAGGAGTGATGCCTTATTTAAACGGCCTATAGAGAAAGGTATTCTTCACTTTGTCTTCACTTTGTCTTCACTTTGTCTTCACTTTGTCTTCACTTTGTCTTCACTTTGTCTTCACTTTGTCTTCACTTTGTCTTCACTTT
>CAUQNY010000025.1:0-27948 GCA_963519425.1 uncultured Capnocytophaga sp. | reverse complement strand
CTTCAAAGTACCATATACATTATCACCAGTAACCTCAAAAATAATCTCTTTATACCCCCCTGCTGTCCCCTCGTTGAAGTCCATTACAGAGGTGCTCCATCCCTTGCTTTGGCAATATTTGATGTACATACGATAAAGGTCGCCTGCAAAAATAGAAGCCTCGTCGCCCCCAGTGCCAGCTCGTATTTCCATCACAGCATTTTTAGCATCTTCAGGGTCTTTAGGAATAAGCATATATTTGATTTCCTCTTCCAACTGAGGCAAGCGTTCCTTGCTTTCTTCCAATTGAAGTTTGGCCATCTCAACCATTTCGGGATCAGAACCATCGGCTATAATTTCTTCCGCTTCGCTTAAATTTCCTGTTACAGTGATGTATTCTTCACGCTTATCCATCAGCTCTTTAAGGTCTTTATACTCTTTGTTGAGCTGTATGTAGCGCTTTTGGTCGGCTATGACATCAGGCTGAATAATCAAGTCAGAAACTTCGTCAAAGCGCTGTTTTACAATGTTTAGTTTATCGAGCATTCTATTTAATTTCTTTAATTTCAGGGGCAAAGGTATATATAAATTGGCAAATTAGCAAATTTGTCAATTAGATGTAAAAAATTTTTTTATTTAGAATAATTCTATTACCTTTGCCGCAATAATTCTAAATTAAATAATCATTATGGTAAAATTGAAACCAATTGGTATGCTAGCATTTATTATGCTGCTGCTAACAGCTTGTCAGAAAGACGAGAACAAAGAAGAACCTTCAGGAATTACCCCTATCAGCTTAGAAAAGAATCAGGTGGTTCTGAAGTTGGATGAAACTGTAACCATTTCCATTACGTCAGGCAATGGAGGTTATACGGCTAAAGTGGCCGATGAAACTAAAGCTATGGCAACTATCAGCGAGAACTCAGTAAAGATAGAAGCTAAAGCAGAGGGACAGACTACTGTAACAGTAACTGATATTAAAAAGCAATCTGCTCAAATAGTTGTAACTGTTCGCAATCTTGCTCTTCCGACTGAATTGCTCACTCTTGAGAGAGGAGCGACTGCTACTTATACCCTTAGTTTTGGTACTGACTACACGGTAGACATATTGAAAACTGCTGTAGCTACAGCCACTATCAGCAATAGTGTGTTGTACATTACAGGGACTGAAAAAGGGGAGACAGACATTGTGGTGAAAGATCTTCCAACAGAGAAGACACAAATACTTAAGCTAACAGTGGTGCCCCCACAATTAGAGCTTGCTAAAACAGGAGTTGTGCTTGAGGGAACATCGGTTACTGAGGTGGCTATCCTAAGAGGAACTCCCGATTACACTGTAAGTACTACCAATGAGCAGGTAGCAATGTGTGAAGTAGTGGGCAAAGAGCAAAAAGTAGTGCGTATTCGCGGAGTAGGTGAGGGTACAGCTACCATTACGGTTGTTGATGCAGAAAACAAGACAGTGGCTATAGGAGTAAAGGTGAATGCAGCCGAAGAAAGTGATCTCTTTGACATTGACGATTATGGAGTAGTTACTTTGAAAGAAAGTGCTAACCCTAAAGGCTCTATTGTGATTCCAGCTAAAGGAACTTCTATAGATGATGAATTGTTTTACAGCAACAAAGCAATCACTCAAGTAGATTTGAACAATGTAACTGAAATAGGATTAAAGGCTTTTTCGGGTACCTCTTTCCTTGTCAAAGTGATAATGAGAAAAGTAGAAGAGATAGGAGAGGATGCTTTTAATGGAGCTGGTCTATCTGAACTGACTCTCCCTGAGACAGTCAAGACTATAGGGCAAAGAGCCTTTATGGGGAATAGAAGTTTAGTGAAAATCACTTGTATGAGTGCTACTCCCCCTACTTTACAAAGCCAAACTTTTGCAGGAGTATGGAATAGTTCTACAAAAACAGTAGTGCTTTATGTGCCTAAAGGGGCTAAGAAAGCTTACCAAACAGATGAACACTGGGGTAAATTTAAAGAAATAAAAGAGCTCAATTAACTTTTTCTTCCTACATAAATGTAAGGGACTGACCAAATTTGGTCAGTCCCTTTTTTACATTAGGCTGCCATCGAATAGGAAAGGCAGTAAATCTTTGATCGAATTGGTAGCGATGATGTTGCCCTCAGCACCCATAAAATAAACAGAGATAGGTTTCCCTTGTTTGGTTTCGTATTCTGAGAGCGATTGCCTACACGCTCCACAAGGAGAAACAGGGAGGCATGTAGGTAGTTCGGCAGTACCAGAAATGGCAATCATTTCAATCTCTTCGTTAGGGCATTGTGCAGAAGCCTGATAGATAGCAACCCGTTCGGCGCATAGCCCAGAAGGATAGGCTGCATTCTCTTGGTTAGAACCTATGAAAGTACGCCCGTTTTTGAGTAGTACAGCAGCTCCTACCTTAAAATTGGAGTAGGGGGCATAGGCCTTTTGGCGTGCTGCAATGGCTTCTTTCATAAGTTGTAAAGCCTTTGAAGGAAGGTCGTCAAGAGAGCTAAAAATAGTATAATGAATGTGTAGGTCTTGTTCTGTTTTCATAATGTTTTTTCTTAGGGCGACAAAGGTAAGGAATGATTTGTAAATTAGCAAATAGTACCTATTAACAAAATTGTAGAAAGTATGAGTTTTAGTGAAAATTCGTTTTTTTTAAGCTATTAAGGCAGAATTAGTGGGTAAGATTGTGGGGATTGTATTGTAAAGCTGAGGTGTGGCACAATGGGTGAGAATTCTCATCAAATTTTCTACTTTGTGTGTAGAACGAGTACCTAAAGTGATTTTTTGTGATGTAAGTATCTCATATGTTCGCTGTGAGACAGGAGAGACAGATTTGCTATTTGTCAAAATTTTACTACCTTTGCCGTCAGATTCAGAATCTTTGGTCAATGGCACATCTCAAACATATACGCAAGTATTTTTTCAAGTACAAGTACCATTTATTGCTTGGCATTCTCATCACTATAGTGTCGCGTGTGTTTTCACTTTTTATGCCTCGCTATGTGAAAAATGCTATTGCAGCGATTGAGGATTTTGCGCGTTCATCGACTAAAGATGCTTTTCAAATGACTTCTTTGCTGCTGGAATATGCTCTTATCATTATAGGTGCAACAATTATCTCGGCTGTATTGATGTTTTTTATGCGTCAACTTATCATCAATGTGTCCCGTTACATAGAATATGATATGAAAAACGAGATTTTCCAAAAGTATGAACAACTTTCTCTCAGTTTTTACAAGCGGAATAGGGTAGGAGACCTGATGAATAGAATTAGTGAAGATGTTTCTAAAGTGCGTATGTACGCAGGGCCTGCTATTATGTACAGTGTGCAGACTATTACGCTTTTTGTGTGTGTGATTCCGCTAATGTTTGTAATTTCGCCTAAACTTACCCTTTTTACTCTTATTCCATTGCCTATTTTATCGCTATTAATCTATAAGATGAGTAGGAAGATAAACATAGAGACAATGAAAGTACAGGCCTACCTATCAGACCTATCAACTTTTTCGCAAGAGACTTTTTCGGGGATAGGGGTTATAAAATCGTACGGCAATGAGGCTGCTACTGATGCACAGTTGGCTGTTTTGGCAGAAGATGGGAGACAGAAGAACATCAAATTGGCTAAGATACAGTCTTTTTTCATTCCTACGATGATTCTGATGATAGGATTGAGCCTTATTTTTGTGATATTTGTCGGGGGCAGGCTTTATTGCTCTGGAGAGATACAATCGATAGGGGTGATTGTAGAGTTTAGTATTTATGTGATGATGCTGACTTGGCCAGTGGCTACGGTAGGATGGGTGAGCTCTATCGTTCAGCAAGCAGAGGCTTCGCAGAAACGCATTAATGAGTTTTTGTCGGAAGTGCCAGAAATAGATCAAGGAGCACAAGAACATACACCTGTGAAGGCATCTATCAGTTTTCAGAAGGTATCATTTAGCTACGAGGATACTGGCATAGAGGCACTTATAGATGTGTCGTTTGCTATTGAAGCAGGGCAAACGGTGGCTGTGATAGGAAAGACAGGTAGTGGGAAGACTACACTTTTAGACCTCATAGCTAGGATGTACGATGCTACCCAAGGGGAAGTACTGATAGGAGGCATTCCTATTCGCCAACTGAATTTGCACGATTTGCGTAAGGCTATTTCGGTAGTTCCACAAGAAAACTTTCTTTTCTCTGATACTATTCGGAACAATCTCCGTTTTGGCAATGAGGCTACAGAAGAGGAGATGATAGCAGCTTGCGAAAAGGCAGCTGTACATAGTAACATTATGGAGTTCACTCATCAGTATGATGCTATGTTGGGGGAGCGCGGTGTATCGCTCAGTGGAGGGCAACGCCAGCGGGTAGCTATTGCTCGTGCGCTGCTGAAACCTGCTGAGATATACTTGTTAGACGATTGCTTATCGGCAGTAGATACTGATACTGAGGAGAAGATATTGCAGAATCTTAGAGATTCGCTACAGGGGAAGACAGTGATAATAGTGAGCCACCGAATATCCATCACTAAGTATGCGGATAAAATACTGATGTTGGACAAAGGGCGATTGGTAGAGCAAGGTACTAAGGAAGAACTTTTGGCTGCTAATGGAATGTTTAAAGCTTTTTACGACTCTCAGAGCATATAATCTGTACTCTTTGAAAGAGTTTAAAAAAAGTCTTTTCAAAACTTTGTAAACGACTTAGGAAGGCTTGTAGGAGTATTTGAAAGTATCAGCTGTAAACTTTATATAGATGAAAGAAGAAGATTATATTTCATTGGAAGGATTGTTAGAACTTGCTAAGCAACATTATGAGCGAGGCTTTCCTTTTGTGATAGCTAAGGAACCAAATGCAGATGTAGTGCAGCTGCTCAGACAGGATGATGAGGTACTGCATGACTATGATGCTACCCTTGAAAAGGAGGGATTCCTATTGGTTCCTTTTACTTCTGGACAACGTATTCTGCTGAAAGGGACTGTATGCTACGGGCAATTGCCTGCTTCTAAAGAGCAAGCTACCAATGTTGCATCGGTAGTTTTTAAGGACAGCATGCAAGAAAAAGAAAGACATTTACGCTTAGTGAAGAAGGCTATTGATGAGATTCGGAAGGGGACTTTTGAGAAAGTAGTTCTATCAAGAAAGATAGTGGTCAATAGGGCCGTAGATCCTTTGAAGAGTTTTGCTAATATGCTTTTGCATTACCCTACAGCGTTTTGCTACTTGTGTTATCATCCTAAAGTAGGTACGTGGTTGGCGGCGACTCCTGAGATATTGCTTCGCAGTGAAGGTGGAGCCTTCCAGACAATGGCTTTGGCAGGAACTCAACCAGCAACTTCTACTTTGGTAACAGAGGATAACCTCTGGCATACTAAGGAGCGCGAAGAACAACAGATTGTTACAGACACTATTGTCGCGCAGCTACGAGCTGAGGTTGCAGACCTAACTGTTTCGTATCCTACCACGGTTCGTGCGGGTAGTGTGGTACATTTATGCACGAAGATAAGGGGGACAACAACTCCTGACAAAGTGGCCTTTTTGGCAAAGAAACTACATCCTACTCCTGCCGTCTGTGGCTATCCTACTGAGGCAGCGCGCCAATTCATTTTGGAGAATGAGTTTTATGCAAGGGAATACTACACAGGCTATTGCGGTTGGGTTTCGGGTAAGAGGCAATCTCTATACGTGAATTTGCGCTGTATGCAGATAACTGATGAACAGGCCTATTTGTATGTAGGGGGAGGAATCACCAAAGATTCGGTGCCTGAAAAAGAATATGATGAAACGCTACACAAAGCCCAAACGATGAGGCTTATATTGGCAAACTGAGGAACCATAAGTTGAATAAAATAGTAATTAACAATTAAACAATTAATAACTTTATGAAAAGAGTATTAATAACTCTATCGGTGCTATTGGCTATAGCCTGCGAAAAGACAGAAGAGAAAAATGTAATGACGGTAGAAGGGAATATCGACGGACTGAAGGTGGGAACTATCTATTTGCAGAAGTATGTGAATGATAAACTTACAAACATAGATTCAATAGTAGCTAATGGCAGTGGCAAATTTAGTTTTAAACAGCCATTGGAGAGTCCAGAAGTCTTTTATCTTTACCTTGATCTGAACAAGCAACCAGGTACTGACCTTGGTGACCGGTTAATGTTCTTTGGAGAGCCTAAAACTATCAGTATCAACAGTTCTTATGATATGTTGGAAGTGAAAGCTAAAGTAAGTGGGTCGGAATCACAAAAACAGTACGGCGAGTACCTTCACACAATGCGTCAGTTTGGTTTGCGCAATGCAGAACTGCTTGAAAAACAAGTAAACGCAATGAAGTCTGGTAATGTAGCATTGGCTGATTCGCTGAATAGTGTATCGGAGAAGAACAATTTGCGCCGACACTTATTTGTCTTGAACTATGCACTTACACACCCCGATTCGTACATTACTCCTTATGTGGTGCTAGTAGATGCCCCTAATACACGAGTGAAATATTTGGATTCTATCTATGGGAAGCTAACTCCAGCTGTAGCTGAATCAAAATATGGGAAAGAGTTCAAGAGCTACATAGCTCGCGCCCGTAAGGCCGAAAAACAGAGAGAAGTAAGAGAACAAGAAAATAATTAGTATATTTGCCCATCCTTTTAAATAAATTAAGATGTTTGACAATTTAAGTGATAAATTAGAGAAAGCCCTACATAACCTAAAAGGGCACGGTAAAATTACCGAAATAAACGTAGCAGAAACCTTGAAGGAAGTGCGTCGTGCCCTTTTGGATGCTGACGTGAACTACAAGATAGCTAAGGATTTCACAAACAAAGTGAAAGAAAAAGCTTTAGGACAAAGCGTACTTACAACACTCCAACCAGGACAGTTGATGGTGAAAATCGTAAAAGACGAGCTTACAGAACTGATGGGAGGAGATGCAGCAGGAGTGAACCTCTCGGGCAACCCAACGGTTATTTTGATGTCGGGGTTACAAGGATCTGGTAAGACTACTTTTTCGGGTAAGCTGGCTAATTACCTCAAAACTAAGAAGAATAAGAAGCCTCTTTTGGTAGCTTGCGACGTGTATAGGCCTGCAGCGATAGACCAGTTGCACATAGTAGGAGAGCAAGTTGGAGTACCTGTATTTTCGGACAAAGGAAATAGCAATCCGGTAGATATAGCCCTCAAAGGGGTACAGTATGCCAAAGAGAATCATCTGAATGTAGTGATAGTGGATACTGCAGGACGTTTGGCCGTGGATGAGCAAATGATGAATGAAATCTCTAACATTCATAAAGCCCTTGCCCCCCAAGAGACTCTTTTTGTAGTAGATGCGATGACAGGGCAAGATGCGGTGAACACAGCTAAAGCTTTTAACGATGTACTAAACTTTGACGGGGTAATCTTAACTAAATTAGATGGTGATACCCGTGGAGGGGCAGCCATTACTATCAAATCGGTAGTGAACAAGCCTATCAAGTTCGTAGGTACGGGTGAGAAAATGGAAGCAATAGATGTCTTCTATCCCGATCGTATGGCTGACCGTATTCTTGGTATGGGTGATGTGGTATCGTTAGTAGAACGTGCGCAAGAGCAGTTTGACGAAGATCAAGCCCGTAAACTTCAAAAGAAAATAGCTAAGAATCAGTTTGGTTTTGATGACTTTTTGGAACAAATCCAGCAAATCAAGCGAATGGGTAGTATGAAAGACCTTTTGGGAATGCTACCAGGGGTAGGTAAGGCAGTGAAAGACCTTGATATTAAAGATGATGCTTTTAAACATATTGAGGCTATCATCTACTCAATGACTCCCAAAGAGCGCAGTACCCCAGCTATTATAGATATGAACCGCAAGAAACGCATTGCTAAAGGAAGCGGCCGCGATATTCAGGAGGTGAACCAACTGATGAAGCAGTTTGAACAAATGAGCAAGGTGATGAAGATGATGCAAGGAGGTGGTGGCAGAAAGATGATGCAGATGATGCAAGGTATGAAGTAATTATTAAGAAATTAACGATTAGCAAATTAATGGGTATGCTTGAGAACTTTGTAAAAACAGTAGTAGCCAACAAAGCGGTGTACTACTTAGACGATGATGAGTCGTTTGCGATGTGCAGCTCGCAGCTGTTTTATATACAGGAAACTAATATGGCTATTCCTTTGGCTCTTTTTTGGAGCGACAGAGAAAAGGCAAAGGATAGCCAGACAGATGATTGGGCAGATGCTCGTCTTATGTCTTTTACCTTGGAAGAGTTCATAGAGATTTGTTTTGAGCTACAAGTAGAAACAATGGCTATAGGGATAGAATTTAACGGAGATCTATCGGGTGGTGAGGAACAAATACCTGTGGATATAGTAAAAGCGTTAGTAGAAGAGGCAGAGCGTACCCAAACGCGACTTACTTTTAAAGGTTCGATTACTTCTTTAGAGCAAGTAAAAGAGCTAATAGACCAAATGGAAGTTGAAATTTAACAATACAGAATCTATGACTATTTTAGATGGCAAAAAGACATCAGAAGCACTTAAACAAGAGATTGCTGAAGAGGTGAAAGTACTAAAATCGCAAGGTAAAAAAGCTCCCCATCTAGCAGCTGTGCTTGTGGGAGATGATGGTGCAAGTCTTACCTATGTAGGGAGCAAAGTGAAAGCCTGTGAACAGGTAGGTTTTGCTTCTACTTTGGTGAAACTTCCTGCAGAAATTACAGAAGAAGCACTTTTGGAAGAAATAGCGAAGCTAAATGCCAATCCAGACATTGATGGCTATATAGTGCAGTTGCCCCTGCCTAAACACATAGATGAACAGAAGATTCTTCTGGCTGTAGACCCTACTAAGGATGTAGATGGTTTTCACCCTGCGAACTTTGGCCGAATGGCTTTGGATATGGAGGCTTTTATTCCTGCTACACCTTTTGGTATTATAGAACTGCTGAAACGCTATGAGGTGCCTACTAAGGGTAAACATGTAGTGGTGGTAGGACGTTCGCACATAGTAGGTAGACCTATTAGTATTTTGCTCAGTCAGAAAGGGACACAGGGCAATGCAACAGTTACCCTTACGCATAGCTATACACCCAATCTTGCAACACTGACTAAGCAAGCGGACATTGTAGTGATGGCATTGGGAATTCCAGAGTTTTTAAAAGGAGATATGGTGAAAGAAGGAGTAACTGTGATAGATGTAGGTATTACACGCCTGAAAGATGATACTGCTCCTAAAGGTTACCGAATAGTAGGTGATGTGAAGTATGATGAAGTAAAAGAGAAAGCAGCTTTCATCACTCCAGTACCTGGAGGAGTAGGCCCTATGACCATTGCGATGCTATTGAAAAACACTCTATTGGCCTACCAGTGGAACAGGGAGTAAAAACACGTAACCCTCTAGTGGATGCGCTCAAAGGCTTTGCTATCATATTGGTAGTAATGGGGCATGCTACCCAATGGTTTACAGGGGATGACCGAACGCACCCCTTGTATATGACTATCTATGCTTTCCATATGCCATTGTTTATGTTCTTGTCTGGCTATGTAAGTTGGAATACACGAGGACAAATGGACTTGCATAAGCGCTTTCAGGTACTTGTAATTCCTTTTTTTGTTTGGTTTTTTATTTCGGCTGCGTATCACCAATATCTTTTTGACTTTGCAAAAGTATGGCAGGGATTAAAAAACTTGATTTATGATCTTACTAAGGGGATGTGGTTTTTATGGTTGCTATTTTGGGAATGTGTTTTACTGAAGGTAGCTCTTATCATCAAAAAGCATTCAGAACTTTGGGCGATGATAGGCTTGTGGAGCATACTAATTTTTTTGCACCGACTTACAGGAGCTCAGATGCCCTATTATGGACTGCCAGAGCTCTGTTGGTATTTTGTGTATTTCACCTTGGGATATGCTTTACATCGCTATGAACTCAGGGCTGTAAAGCTGATGAAGTCTATAGGATGGACAAGTGTCCTGCTATTCCCCTTATTACTGCTGCTTCAAGTAGATAAAGGTAATTATATCCTTTACGCTATGCGCCTATATGCTCTAGCACTGACAGGCATTGTTGCAGTGTATGTTTTAGGACAATGGTTTTGCCAGTGGGATACCAAAGCCAAGCAGTGTTTGCAGTATTTGGGAGGTATTTCTTTGGAGATATATGTTACTCATTATTATTTTCACTTTTTGACAAAGTACGTAAGTGGAGTGTTGGGAGATAATGTCTATCTGAATGTACTTTTTTTTGCAGTTTTGGCTATTATAGGTAGTGATTTAGTGCAACGTATTATACGCTACAATAAGTGGTTAAGAAGAATACTATATGGGAGGTTTTGAGCCTCCCATTTTTATTCTATTCTTTTTAACTCTTCAATCTGCTGGAGAAGTCTGTGAATGATTTCTAAACCTGCCATATTTACTTCTAAGTCGTAATGCCAGTTAGTGAAACGCTCAAAATTAGAAAGTTGGTCGTAGTGGAGGTAAGTAGTATTATTAATCACTTCGGTAGTGATAAGTCCGTTGCTTTCTAATTCGTTAAAAAATGTAATCTCGATATTATATAAACGGATGATATCTTCTTTTGAAATTCTTTCTTTCATCATTATGAATTTTTAAGTTGTTCAAACAAGTCTTTTTGCTTTTCAGTAAGGTTTTTAGGCAATTTCACTTGATAGGTGATGAATAAGTCGCCTACAGTGTTTTCTTGTTTATAGGCAGGAAGACCTTTCCCCTTCAAGCGTACTACAGTGCCGTTTTGAGTTTCGGGCTGTACTTTTAGTTTAACTTTTCCTTCAAGAGTGTCTACTTGTATTTCTCCCCCTAAAATAGCAGTGTAAAGATCAATTGAGATGTAAGTTTTTAGATTATTGCCCTCTCGCTGAAATTGTGAGTTGGGCAAGATGTGGAAGGTAATGTACAAATCTCCATTAGGCCCTCCATTATACCCCTCGCCTCCTTGGCCTTTTAGTTTAATTTGCAGCCCTTCGTAAACACCAGCAGGGATAGAGATGCGAATATTTTTGCCGTTAACTGAAAAGGTACGAGGTTGAGTGCAAGCTACTTCTTGCAAGCTGAGAGACATTTCAGCATAGAGATCTTTCCCTTTAAACTTTCCTGCTGCACTGCCATAACCTCTTCCAAAACCAGTTGCACTGCTACCAAACATATCTTTGAAGAAATCAGAATAATCCTCGGCAGAGAAGTTATCACCTTCAAAACCACTAAAAGAGCTATGCTGATGTTGTTGTTGAGCTTGCTCGTATTGTTCGCCATATTGCCAATGCTCACCATATTTGTCATATTTAGCCCGATTTTCAGGATTGCTGAGTACTTCATTCGCTTCGTTGATTTCTTTGAATTTTTGTTCAGCCTCTTTATTGTTAGGGTTCATATCTGGGTGATATTGGCGGGCTAACTTGCGATAAGCCTTTTTTATTTCTTCAGGAGTAGCAGTTTTGTTAACCCCTAATGTTTTATAGTAATCAATCATTGCTTTAGAGAAAATTAGATATTACAAAGGTATTACATTTTGTAGATATATGCAAATTTAGTACTTTTGTTTACTTATCATTTGGGGAGATTAGAACAAACATAGGCAAGTAAATCCTTGTCCTTAGATTTTTTAAACAAACTTATATGAATGTAATTACTTTAAAAACAGTAGATTCTACCAACAGATATCTAAAGGATTTGCTGCGCACTACGCTTTCTTTGCCTAACTTTTTGACGGTTTTTACACCGCAGCAAACAGCAGGGAGAGGCCAATACGGGGCAAAATGGGATAGTCAGCCGTTTGTGAATTTAACATTTAGTGTGCTGTACGCTCCTAAACATTTAACATTGGAAGATGCTTTTTTGCTGAATATGGCAGTTCCTATTGCAGTCTTGAGGGCTTTGGATTCTTATGGGGTGGCAGAGACATTTATAAAATGGCCTAATGATATTATTCTACAAGATAAGAAAATTGGCGGCATTTTAATTGAAAATATAGTATCCGGACAGCTAGTTGAGAAGAGTGTGATAGGGATTGGACTAAATGTAAATCAAATGAATTTTGAAGGCTTACCTAAGGCTTCATCGTTAAGAAAGATTGTTGGAAAGAGTTTTGAGGTAGAGCTCCTGATGGAGGAGATTGTATTACAGATGGAAACATTACTCCCCACCTTTTTAGAAAAAGGATTTGAGGGAGGGTATCGTTCCTATCAGAAGTATTTGTTTCGGAAAGATAAAGTTTCGGCTTTTCGTCAGAAAGAGGGAATCAACTTTATGGGAGTGATTAAAGGAGTAGCCCCCACAGGCAGATTATTAGTAGAAACAGAAATAGGGATGCGGTCTTTTGAACTCAAAGAAATTGAACTGTTGTACTAATTGATAGTGTCATATTCAATAATGAAGACTTCTTCATCATCATGTTTTAGATAGTACATTTCGCGGCCTAAGCGCTCTTTTCCTTCTTCAGTGTAGAGTTCTTTGAGTTCTTGTTTGTCTTTTTCTATTTCTTTTTGTAGAAACTGTTTTTGGCTATTGAGCTTATCTAAATCGCTGTTTAAGTTTAGATGAGTACGAATAGAAGCACTATCAAAGAAAACCATATATATAAAGAAGAGAATAGAGATGCTTACGTATAGTTTAGCCCCCTTCAGATAGTCGAGTATGTTAGATAACAGAGTCATTATGGGTGAAAGATGCGGTTGTGAACCAGATTTTTAAGGATGTCAATAGCAACAGTATTTCGTCGGTTGTTAGGGATGATGATATCAGCAAACTCTTTGGCAGGCTCAATAAACTGCTGGTGCATAGGTTTCAGAGTGCTTTGGTAGCGATTAAGTACCTCAGAGATATCTCGTCCTCGTTCAGAAATGTCGCGTTTAATGCGGCGGATGAGACGTTCGTCAGAGTCGGCGTGGACAAAAATTTTGATGTCAAATAATTCTCTGATGTCAGGGTGAGAGAAGATGAGAATTCCCTCTACAATCACTACTTTGGTAGGTTTGAGCAATACTGTTTCAGAGGTGCGATTGTGTTCTACAAAAGAGTAGGTAGGGCTTTCAATAGGTAGACCTGCTTTGAGAGAAAGTAGGTGTTCTTTGAGCAAATCAAAATCAATAGAGCTAGGGTGGTCAAAGTTTATTTTGGTGCGTTCGCTAAAGGAGAGATGGCTTAAGTCCTTGTAATAAGAGTCTTGCGAAATAACAGTAACCTCTTCTCCTGAGAGTTCTTTGATGATTTGGTTTACTACAGTGGTCTTCCCACAACCTGTTCCTCCTGTGATTCCTATGATGAGCATTTTTATATTATTTTAGGTGGCAAAGGTATGAATAAATTTTTAATTTGACAATTACCAAAATTAAGAAATCAGGTCAAACCAACGAAATTTGTAATAAAAGCTGTTCTAAGTACTCAATGCTATAGGCAGCTTTTAGCCTTCTTTTTCTTAAACTTAGCTTTGAATTCAGGGAATCTGCCAAACGAAGAAAAAAATCCTACAAAGGCATCTTGCCGCTACAGTGGAAGGATAGTGGAGACGAAGTGAAGAACAAGCGAACTTTCACCATATACCGATTTTCTACAAAAAGGCTCCGAAACAGAAAAAATAGCTACAGCTTTAAATATGTTGATTTGTTTAAAAAACAATCAAACAGAACATCACTTCTTTTTCCAAGTTTGTACCTTATGCCCATCTGTAAATCCTAAATAAACCAAAGACAGTAAAACAGCACCTGATGGTGGAATTGGCGGATAAGAAAAAATCCTTACAGAATTTGTGCGTTTGTTTTAAAAAGCATATCTTTGCGCCCGATTTTAAAAAGAAATTCTCCTACAATACTTTTCTTATTGTTTCAACGAACAAAAATATCCCATTCTTAATATTGTAAATGAAAAACTCACATTCTCAGCTGCAATACCATGCTGACTTTGTGAGGTATTTAATTCAGACAAACAAAGAATGTTTGGGAAATTACATCATAAACACTATTTTAATAACAACTACATTTTAAAATGTTTGACTTCATAGATTTAAAATCTAAAAAAATACCAGAATTGCAGTCTATCGCACAGCATTTGGCTATTCCTAAGTATCGGTATTTAAACAAAGCAGAACTCATTAACCAAATAATCGAATTTCAGAGTAAAAATACCATTGTAACTCTAAAAGAAGATGAAAAAAAATCTTTAGCAACAGATGAAAAAACGGCTATAGAAAACAAAGGTGAAAAGAAAAAAGAACGTAAAAAGAAAATAGAAGTTCCTCAGAAAGTAGGTAGCTCCAACCAAGAAAATCGTCCTAAAAACAACGTGTCTAAAATAACATCCTCTGAAGAAAAGACAGAAATTAAAGTAGATGCCAAACAAACCTTTCAAAAAAAGAATAATCAGAACAACCATACTGCTAAGGTGAGTACACCCGTTAATGATGATTCTTCCTCTCCTAATGCCAATAATGCTACTCCTAAAGCTGCTATTTCTACAAACAATGCCAATAAAAATACTAATAACAATATAAACAATGCGAATTATGTAGATACTGATAATTTCGACAAAGAGAAGAAAAATAGGTATCGGGCTCCTGATTTTGAGTTTGACAGCATTGTAGATTGTGAAGGTGTTTTGGATATAACCCCAGAAGGCTATGGCTTTTTGCGTTCTTCTGATTACAATTATTTAGCTTCTCCTGACGATATTTATGTGTCATCTTCTCAAATACGTTTGTTTGGTTTGCAAACCGGCGATACTGTACACGGAGAGGTTCGCCCTCCTAAGGAAGGAGAGAAGTACTACCCATTATTGAAAGTAATAAAAATAAATGGTCTTGACCCACAAGTAGTGAGAGACCGCGTGCTTTTTGAGCACTTACTACCTGTTTTTCCTAATGAAAAATTTAAACTTGCTGATAATGGTTGTACTATCTCTACCCGTCTTATTGACCTTTTTGCTCCTATTGGGAAAGGGCAACGTGGAATGATAGTGGCCCAACCTAAAACAGGGAAAACTACCTTGTTGAAAGAAATAGCCAATGCTATTAGTAAGAATCATCCTGAAGTGTATTTGATGGTACTGCTCATTGATGAACGTCCTGAAGAGGTTACTGATATGCAGCGGTTTGTTCGAGGAGAAATTATCTCTTCCACTTTTGATAAGGAAGCAGCTGAACACGTGAAGATAGCCAACATTGTTTTGGAAAAAGCAAAGCGATTAGTAGAATGTGGACACGATGTGATAATTCTTTTAGACTCTATCACACGTTTGGCACGTGCTTACAATACAGTGCAACCTACTTCGGGGAAAATTCTTACAGGAGGGGTAGATGCCAATGCCCTACATCGCCCCAAACGTTTCTTTGGAGCTGCGCGCAATATTGAAAATGGAGGTTCGCTTTCTATCATTGCTACTGCTCTTACAGAGACAGGTTCTAAGATGGACGAAGTAATTTTTGAAGAATTTAAAGGAACTGGTAATATGGAATTGCAGTTAGACAGACGTATTTCTAATCGACGTATTTTCCCAGCCATAGACCTAATGGCATCCTCCACTCGTCGTGATGACCTCTTATTGGATGAGAATACACTTAACCGTATTTGGGGGTTGCGAAAGTATTTAGCTG
Organism: uncultured Capnocytophaga sp.; assembly: GCA_963519425.1. Taxonomy (GTDB): domain Bacteria; phylum Bacteroidota; class Bacteroidia; order Flavobacteriales; family Flavobacteriaceae; genus Capnocytophaga. Next base: position 12,419 of record CAUQNY010000025.1, on the reverse strand, counting down.
ATATGAACCCCATAGAGGCAATGGAATTTATGGAAACACGTATCAAACAGACGCGTAACAATGAAGAATTTTTAACTACTATGAATAGTTAAAGTGCTTGATTATTAAATTTTTATGATTTTAAGATAAAAAATATTTCAAAAAAAAAGTCAAAAAATTTGTAGATAACAAAAATAGTCGTACTTTTGCACTCGCATAAGAGAAATAGAAACAACTTATGCATTTGGAGAGATGGCAGAGCGGTTTAATGCGGCGGTCTTGAAAACCGTTGAGGGTAATACCTCCGGGGGTTCGAATCCCTCTCTCTCCGCAAATAATCTTGATTTTTAAAAGATTACAAATAACAGGGACTAAGATAGATGTTTTTTCTATTTTAGTCCTTTTTTATTTCTATAAAAATAATCTTTGTTACTTGAGTTTAGGGTAAAATTGGATACTGAAAAAATATTCTCTTTTTCTTTTGTCTTTACTACTTTTTTACTACTTTTGCCTTTGATAATTGAAAATGTTCTATGCGTATCCCTAATACTTTTAATGTTGAGGCACAAGCTAATACCTATCTTCCTATTTATTCTGAAGAGAAGCTGCTAATTGCTTTAGCACAATATAATAACCCTTTTGTGTTGGGAGGAGGGAGTAATATGTTACTTACTCACAACTTAGACCAACCTGTCTTTCATATTCTTTTAAAAGGGATTACGCTTGAAAAAGAGACAGAAACATGTGTTTGGCTGAAAGCTCAAGCAGGAGAAAATTGGCATCAGTTTGTACAATACACATTAGAGCGAGGTTATGGCGGACTTGAGAACCTTTCCCTTATTTATGGGAATGTAGGGGCTGCTCCTGTCCAGAATATCGGAGCTTACGGAGTAGAACTCAGAGATGTAATGGAAAGCTGCGAAGCTATAAATATTCATACTTTACAAAAGCGTATCTTTACTAATGCAGAATGTGCTTTTAGTTATCGTGAATCTATTTTTAAAGGAGCTGAAAAAGGTAATTACATTATTACAGCAGTTACTTTTAAACTTACCAAAAGAAACCATCTCTTGCATACTCAGTATGGAGCTATTCAGCAAAAACTCACAGATAAAGGTATTTTATCTCCCACTCCTCAGCAAGTTGCAGCGGCAGTCATTGAAATTCGTCAAAGTAAGTTGCCTAACCCTTCAGAAATAGGAAACTGTGGAAGTTTTTTTAAAAATCCTGTGATTTTGAAAACTGATTATGAAAAGCTGTTTGCTCAGTATCCCGATTTGCCATCATATCCTATAAACGAAATACAGGTGAAAGTTCCTGCGGGATGGCTTATTGAACACTGTGGACTTAAAGGTTATCGACAAGGAGATGCCGGGGTACACGCACAGCAAGCTTTAGTACTTGTAAACTATGGAAAAGCTACCGGTAATGATATTTTGGCAGTAGCTTATTATGTGAAAGAAATAGTACAGAAGCAATTCTCTATCTCCTTGGATTTTGAAGTGAATATCTTTTAATTTTAACCTTATTCTTTGATAGGAAAGAAATGAATTTATCAATCGTTATACCGCTTCTCAACGAACAAGATTCTCTCCCAGAACTTTATGATTGGATAATTAGAGTACTTAACACACATCAATATACTTATGAAATCATCTTTGTAGACGATGGAAGTACTGATAGTTCGTGGCAGGTCATCAAAAAAGTTGCAGAAAAAGATAGAAATGTACAAGGAATTCGCTTTTTGCGCAATTATGGTAAGTCACAAGCCTTACATGCAGGCTTCAAGAAAGCACAAGGAGAGGTAATTATTACAATGGATGCTGACCTTCAAGATAGTCCTGAAGAGATACCTTCTCTTTATAATATGATTGTTCAAGAGGAATTTGACCTTGTATCGGGATGGAAGAAGAAACGTTATGATTCAGTATTAGCAAAGAATCTCCCCTCTAAACTCTTCAATTGGGCTGCCCGAAAAACTTCAGGCCTTACCTTACACGATTTTAATTGCGGACTAAAAGCCTATCACCACGAGGTAGTGAAAAATATAGAAGTATCGGGCGAAATGCATCGTTATATTCCTGTATTAGCAAAGAATGCAGGTTTTACGCGTATTACCGAAAAGATAGTGCAGCACCAAGCTCGCAAATATGGAGTAACTAAATTTGGGATGAGTAGGTTTATCAATGGTTTTTTAGACCTTATTACCATTAGCTTTTTGTCTCATTTTGGAAAGCGACCAATGCACTTTTTTGGTGCTTTAGGAGTACTAATGTTCTTCATAGGTTTTTTGTTTGCAGCTTATCTTGGTATTGATAAGCTCTTCATTCATCCTCACGGTCGTTTGATTGCCGATCGTCCACAGTTTTACATTGCCCTTACCACAATGCTTATCGGTACACAGTTGTTCATTGCAGGTTTTCTAGGAGAAATTATCTTGAAGACTAAAACTAACGAAGAAAGATACAAAATAAAAGAATGTGTATCACACCAACAATTATAAATAACAAACAATGAATCATTCATTAAAAATATTCAATTCTTTAACAGGAGAAAAAGAAGTATTTGTGCCTTTGCATGAGAATAATGTGGGGATGTATGTATGTGGCCCAACAGTGTACAGTAATGTCCATTTGGGGAACGTGCGTACCTTTATGTCATTTGACTTCGTATATCGTGCACTCAAATTCTTAGGGTATAAGGTGCGTTATGTACGCAATATTACCGATGCAGGACACCTTACAGACGATGGAGATGTAAACAACGATCGCTTTGTAAAACAATCACGCCTTGAAAAACTTGAACCAATGGAGATTGTTCAAAAATACACAGTAGATTTTCACAAAGTGTTAGAAATATTCAATCTTTTACCTCCTACTATTGAACCAACTGCTACTGGGCATATCTTAGAGCAGATTGAACTCACTCAAAAACTCCTTTCTGACGGATTTGCTTATGAGAGCAATGGATCAGTGTATTTTGACGTGCTTGAATACAATCGTAGAGGACTAAATTATGGCGAACTTTCTCGTCGTAATATAGAAGAACTCTTTGCTAATACACGGGATTTAGATGGGCAAGGCGAAAAACGCAATCCCCAAGACTTTGCTCTTTGGAAAAAAGCCTCTCCTGCCCATATTATGCGATGGGCATCCCCTTGGGGAGATGGATTCCCTGGCTGGCATCTTGAATGTACTGTGATGAGTACTAAATATCTTGGAAATCAATTTGATATTCATGGTGGAGGGTTAGACTTGAAGTTTCCTCACCATGAATGTGAAATAGCGCAAGGAAAGGCTGGGCATGGGGAGAATCCCGTACGCTATTGGATGCATGCCAATATGCTTACAATGAATGGGCAACGTATGAGTAAATCTACAGGAAACTACATTCTTCCGATGCAACTAATCAGTGGTGACAACACATTTTTTGAGAAACCTTTTACCCCTTCGGTGATACGTTTTTGTTTTATGCAAGCACACTATCGCAGTGTGTTAGACATCTCCAACGAGGCTATGGTGGCAGCAGAAAAAGGCTTTTTACGTTTGATGGAGGCCATAAAAGTGTTGAATGAACAGCTCCCAAATAGCACTACACCTACTCCTTTTACAAAGTTGCTAATCGATTGGAAACAAAAGTGCTATGATGCTCTTTTAGATGATTTTAATTCTCCTATTCTTATAGCCCACCTTTTTGAAGCTGTAAAATGGGTTTCCCAAGTGAAGAATGCTGAAGAAAGCATAACTTCCGAAGAACTCCAAGAGCTAAAAACACTGATGAATGCTTTTGTTTTTGAAGTGCTTGGATTGGAGGGAGAACAATCTATATCTGGTCGTTCCCAACAGCTTGAAGGAGTACTTGAGCTACTCATTAGTATGCGAATGGAAGCTCGTGCTAATAAGGATTGGAAACTCTCCGATAAAATTCGTGATGAGCTTTTGGCACTTGGGATTCAACTAAAAGATGGTAAAGAGGGTACCTCCTACACAATTAACTAATCTTCATAGTAACATTTGAAGCGAAAGGATCGCGAAGAGAGAACTAAGAAAAAGCTAGTAGAAAGAGAGAGCTTGAAAAGTTATTTCAAAACTTTTCAAGCTCTCTCTTTCTACTAGCCTACCGACATAATAGCTTGTTCTAAGTTCTTGGCTAATCCAAAAAGATAATTAAACTGCTCCCAGTAAAATTGAGTTTCTCGCATTGATACATTGTTGTTCATTTGAGGTTTCATTAAGGTTTGCGTAGCTTCATTTAGTTTGCTGATAGGTGTTTTATAGTCTATAACTGACTCAGAAGCTGTTTGTTTTGTGAGGAGGTCTAAAGAATGTTCTAGCGATTGTATTAAACTATCCATTACAGTGTTAAAAACATCTTTAGGAAAAGTTACCTTCTTACGGTTTAACCGAATACCAAAGGATGCAGCTGAAGCTAAGAAAGATTGTTGTATTACAATGATTCCATATACTGCAGGATTCTTGTTTTGCATAAATTTGGGTTCCTGTAGCATTCGTTGGAAAGTAGTATTTAGATTTGAAAGAGCTAATACAGCTTCTTTGCGAGAAACTTTGTAGGTAGTTGTAATTCCTTCTCCAGAGTTGAAGATAATTTTTACCTCTTTCAGGTAATTGATATTTGCTTTTACCGATTCTCTTACAGCATTGTTGTATGTCTTGTGTTCCCATGTAGGTAAGATGAAGTAGTTCCCTAAGAAAGAAAGGCCTACTCCTATGGTTGTATCTAACAATCGGTCATAAATCAATAAGTAAACATTAGGAGTGAAAAGTGCAAAGATAAATATAGCTGAAATAGTGATGAAAATAGAAGCATACATATAGTTCTCTTGAATCAATCCAAAAGCAATAGGCATGCATAGAATGGAAACGTATAAGTATAAATTAGGGTAGGGGAGGAGGTATATGACTCCAAAAGAAGCCAATCCCCCTATCATTGTTCCATACACTCTACTGAGAGACCGCTCTTGTGTGATACCAAAACCAGGTCGCATAATGATGAAAATAGTTAAGATAATCCAATATGCGTTGTTGATAGGGAAAATATCTCCAATCAAATACCCTAAGGTAACGACTATCGAAAGTCGTAAAGCATGTCTAAAAAAAGTAGATTTTAGCGAGATATGGTCTTTTAAACGTCGCCAAGAATAGTTTTGATTGCTCACAAATCGCCTAAATGTTTTTTCGTCACGTACTCCTGCATTATTGTCGTAGTAATTTTCAAATATTATACGAATGTTCTCAATAGAATTATACTGACTTTCAATGTATATGTAGAAGTTTCGCAATAGTAATCCCCCTTCTTTTTCTGTCTCAGAGTTCGATATGGTTTTTAAAGCTTCATTGTTTTCTTTAGCTCGTTCCAAAAGATTTTTTAAAGAATTCCCTAACCTTATTTTCTTCCTAGAACCAATGTATTCAGACATTTGAATCAACTCTTTTGATAGCTCTTTGATGAATAAAATATACACCTCTAAATATTCTTCATGGTGTTTCAGCTCTTTATCTACTTTTTCATACTGTACGGGGTTGGCTAAGGCCAATTCAAAAATGTCTACTAATTCAATGAACATTAGGAATTGTCGTTGCAAGTAGTCTGTTTTTCCTGATTTGCTTCGTGAATCTAATACAGCTTCTCTCAACTTTTCGTACATTTCATTAAGTTTTGTTTGCAAGTTGATGAGCTTTTTCAATCCCTCTGTTCTATCTTTGTCTATTAATAGATTGGCTCTTATAGAAAAGAATTCTGCTGTAAGCGCAAAACACTTTCCTAAAAGTTGTTCACTATACAATCGTGGCTTAATCTTTAAGAAAAAATAAACCAATGCACTGTACCATATTCCACCTGCTAAAATGCAGCCACAGTACAATACTATGTTCCAACCAGTTTGCAAGTGTGCTAAGGTAGAAGCTATCTCAAACAGTCCTGCAAAAGCTACCATTGTAGCACGGTGTCCATACAGAGAGATATACGCATTGCCGAAGGTTAGAAAGAAGATTGCAGGTAGTAGTAAATACTCATATGGAGCAGTTAGGTTTACTAAGGCACAACTCACCATTGCAAGAATTGTTGCTATAGAAAGCCCTCCATATAAATGCCGTTGATTTCCAGGAATGTCACTAGGGGAAATAGCTATTATGCTTAAGGCAATAGGGAGGCCAATATCCAATAGATCAAAATAATATCCTAGACCTAATGGGACAAGAACAGCAATGGTTTTAAGACACCCTTTAAAAAAGGAAAAACTTTTAAAGAAAGAAATAATCGAAGTATGCATTTTTTATGTATATTCGCGGCAAAATTACAAAACAAATCACAAATAGCAATTTAACAATGAATGAAATATTAGCTGCAGGAAAAACGATTCTTTATCCTACCGATACTGTATGGGGAATAGGATGTGATGCTACAAATTCTACTGCTGTTGCTAAGATTTTTAAAATCAAACAACGCAGCGAGAGCAAAAGTCTCATTATTTTAGTTAGCAGTCAGCAAATGCTGCAATATTATATTCCTTACATTTCTGAGGCAGAGCTTGCCTATCTTCAGCAAGTAACAACTCCTACTACCATAATTTACTCTCATCCACAGCACCTAGCATCTAATGTCGTAGCTGCCGATGATACGGTAGCGATTCGTATCGTACAAGATACTTTCTGTCAAAGAATGATAAGTGATTTTGGTAAGCCTATAGTTTCTACTTCTGCTAATCTCAGTGGCGAACAGACTCCTTTGTATTTCCAAATGATTAGTAAGAAAATTATCTCTCAAGTGGATTATGTTGTTCCTTACAGACAAGAAGAAAAAGTCATACACCAGCCATCTCGCCTTATCCGCTTTGATGATCAAGGAAACATACAAATTCTTAGATAAAAAATAATTAAAAAGCATTGTTAATTACAAAAAAAAACTATACCTTTGCCCCAATATTAATGAATAGCTAATAAATAGCAAGACATGGAAATTCAAGGAAGAATAGTAAAAATAACGCCCGTACAAGTAGTAGGGCAAAACGGTTTTCAACGTAGGGATGTAGTAATTGCTACCGAAGAGCAATATCCTCAGTACATTCCTATTGATTTTGTACAAGAACGCTGTGCTCTTCTTGATGCATTTACCGAAGGGCAGCTTGTGAAAATAAGCTTTAATTTGCGTGGCCGTGAATGGCAAAATCCTCAAGGTGAGATTAAGTATATTGTAAATCTTCAAGGATGGCGCATCGAAAATGCTGAAATGCCACAGGCAGGCTACTCTCAAGGACAATATATGCAGCAGCCTTATGGTCAACCTATGCAAATGCAAAATCAATATCCTCCACAAGGGTATATGCCTCCTCAGCAATTCCAACAAATGCCTCCTCAACAGCAGTTTCAGCAGGCATCTCAGCCTTTTCAGCCAATGCCACAGCAATTCCAGCAATCAGCTTCTATGCAGCAAGCTGCCCCAGAAGAAGATGATTTACCATTCTAAACACAAATCCATTCACAGAACGAAAAGAGGGCTGTCGTTAGGCAGCCCTCTTTTTCTGTTAAGAATTGAGTTAAATCTCATTCCTAAATACAGTATGTTTCAGTGTAAATTCAAGCAATAACAGTACAATGGCTGCAAAAGCTAGTATTCTGAATTTCTCATCCACTTCTGTATATTTAAATTCTTCTATTTTAGTCGTTTCTAGTTGGTTGATCTCATCGTAAATCTGTTGTAACTTTTGGTTATTAGTAGCTCTAAAATAACGTCCATTAGTTACTTGTGCTATTTTTTTCATCAAAGGTTCGTCTATTTCTACTTGTAGCATTCGGTACATAATACTACCATCAGGGTTTAATGCATAGGGCGAAAGTGCCATTCCATTAGTACCTATGCCTACTGTGTACACTTTTATTCCATATTCAGCAGCTAACTCAGCAGCTGTTTGTGGGTCAATAAAACCTGTGTTATTAACTCCATCAGTCATAAGGATGATTACACGGCTTTTAGCTTTACTTTCTTTTAGTCGATTTACAGCTGTAGCCAACCCCATTCCTATGGCAGTCCCGTCCTCAATTTGTCCATAGGTAAGCTCTGAAAGAGCGTTTAATATAATGCCTTTGTCTGTTGTAACAGGTGTTTTGGTGTAGCTCTCTCCAGCATAGATTACTAACCCTATGCGGTCGTTAGTGCGGTCTTTTACAAACTGAGAAGCTACCTTCTTAAGTGCCTCAAAGCGGTTAGGCTTTAAATCTTGCGATAGCATACTAGCTGAAACATCAATAGCCATCACAATATCTATTCCTTCGGTAATTTTAGTTTGTGCATTTTCTGAGTGTGTTTGAGGTCGTGCTAAAGCAATTATGAGCAGTGCTACAGCTATAATTCTTAAACTAAAAAGAGAGTGATAAAGGTAATCTGTCCAAGAATTTACTCTCCTAAAAGCAATTATACTAGAAAGAGTGAGGTTAGGCAGAGACTTTTTATTTGAAAACCAATACCAAGCTATCATTAATGGAATGATGAGCAACAACCAAAAGAACTGTGGATGAGCAAACGTAATATTTTTAAGCATATTATTCAGTTTTAAATGCAATAGAATGGATAATTCTTTGTGCTATTTTGTCAGCACTAGCTTCTTCTATGTAAGTGATGAGTACCTGCTGGAGTGCATTGTTTTCTGTAAAACTGTACAACTCATACGATGCGTTAAATGGTTTGCCTTTTTCATCTGGGAGAGTCATTTTCCCAAAAACTTTCATTCCTTTAGCTCCCGATGATGTAGTGTATTCTTCTTGCAGAGTGGTAATGTTTTTGGCTCCAGCTCTGTCTAACTGACCAAGTACTATTTCATTCACTTTCTGAGGTTCTAAGATCATCTCATTACTTTGTTCGTTAGACTGAGGGGCTTGGTTAGAGGGGCTATTTTTAAAGGTAATGATGTTTGTCATTATATACAAAGGCGAGTTAAGACTTCCATAATAGAAAGTGTATTGCTCATTGATGAGATTTTTATACTCAGTTATATCTACTATTTGCTTTCTTATAAGTACTTCTGGGGTGGTGAGTTCTGTAATGGGATAGCCATAATCACTAGTTACCCATTCCATATCATTATACTTAGAGTAAGTACTAAAAAGCACAAAACGTAGCATAGCAATACCGATTACAATGAAAAACAATAGTAATGAGCACAAGCCGATGGTGTAACGCCAATACCTTATTGATCTCTTTTTTCGTGGAGTAGTTTTCAGTGCTACTACCACACCATTAACATCTTCCACTACCTCTATAGGAATAGCTTCTTGTGTTCTGATTACAACGTTCTCAATGGTTTCACGGTCGTATTCAGCATTGTTGTCTGAAGGCTTATTTTTGGCAAATTTTACCAAGTCAGCATTTTGGAGAACTCGCTTGAGGTTGCTGATAGTCTCTTCAGAAAGGTTTAATTTTCCTTGAGATTGTAGTGTATTGATTTTCTCCAAGAGTTCATCGGTGGTACTCTCTTTGGCTAAAATGTGCACTTCATCTTCTAAATAGGCTTTTACAATATCTGTGAGGCGAGTGTAATATTCTTTGTGTTGCGATTGAATGAGGTATTTGGAGTTTTGTAGGTCTTTTAAATCCTGAATAGCACGGTCAAAAGGAGGTAATACTTTTGCTTTTCCAAGGAAAAAGAGCTTTTTCTTTTTGATGACTAAAAAATACAACAAGGTAATGGCTAAAATAGATAGCCAAATACCTCCTATTAACCATAACCAAAAATAAGATTTTGCAGGAGAGGGGATTTCTTGAATTCCTTTGATGTCATACAAGGGTTGTTTTAGCGTATCAATGGCTACATTGTGCACCATTACTTGTAACGAGTCGGTAAAGTAGTCCCGCTGATCAATGCGTACCTTCTGGCTGGGAATAATGTATTTACCCTCATCAAACTGAGTTAGGTAATATTCTTTTACTATTAGGCGCTTTTCCCCATTTTGCAAGGTATCGGCAGGGCGTGTTTTCACCATTTCTAAAGGGGCAAAGGTCTGTCCTTCAGGGAAATCCACTACTGCATTGGTTGGAGCTGCGACTGTTATTTTGTATTGTATTTGTTCCCCTATCTTGATGTCGCGGGTATTAGCTTCTCCTGCTACTTCTTGAGCTTGTAAAGCTGCTGAACACCCTATTAAAACGTAAAATAATATTCGTTTCATCTTACCTTATTCCTATTATCTGTTTTTAAAGTACCCCAATAGTTTTTGAGTATAGCTCTCATCGTTGCGACAACTCACCACTCCTGCACCTGATTTTTGCCAAAGGCTCTCAAAGTATCCTACCATCTCTTGATATTGCTTTTCATATTCTCTGCGCACTATAGCCGATGTGGTGTTTACGCGCAGCAACGCTCCTGTTTCTGCATCTTTCACCATTATATAGCCTAATTTAGGTAATTCGCTTTCTTTCTGGTCATAAATGCGTATTCCAGTGATATCATGCTTCTTGGCTGCTATTTGTATCGGTTTCTCGTAGCCTTTGTCCATAAAATCTGAAAGCATAAAAACAATAGCTTTCTTCTTCATTACTCTACTGAGAAATTGAAGAGCTTCAGAAATATTGGTTTTAAAGCTCTTAGGTTTAAATTCTATGAGCTCTCTGATGATGCGCAACACGTGCGATTTTCCCTTTTTTGGTGGAATATATAGTTCTATTTGGTCTGAAAAGAGAATTAAACCTGTTTTGTCATTGTTTTGTAAGGCCGAAAATGCTAACGTAGCAGCTATTTCGGTGATAACTTCACTTTTAAACTGCTTTTGAGTGCCAAAAAGTTCACTACCACTTACATCTATCATTAACATAAGGGTTAGTTCACGCTCTTCTTCAAACACTTTCACAAAAGGTTCATTGTAGCGTGCTGTTACATTCCAATCAATATTGCGGATGTCATCACCAAATTGATACGGACGTACTTCGCTGAAAGTCATCCCGCGTCCTTTGAAAGTAGAGTGATACTCTCCTCCAAAAATATTGTCAGAGAGCTTACGCGTTTTAATTTCTATCTTGCGTACTTTTTTTAGTATTTCTTTGGTGTCCAATTCAATGAATAATTAACAATTAACAATAAGGCTAATGAGAATATTATGCTTTTCTCTAGGAAGTTCTATAATTCTTCTACATTCATATGAGCTCATCATTGATGTATGCTAAGCCAAATTCATTTTCATCCCACGTGAATTCATAATGAATTTAAGAATGCCACTAGTCTTTATAGAGAACATTGCTTTTAGCATCAATCTATTAAGGAACTTCAATAGTATTGACAATTTTTTGAATCATTTCTACTGAAGTGATATTTTCAGCTTCAGCTTCGTAAGTGATGCCGATACGGTGGCGCAACACATCGAACACTACTGCTCTTACATCCTCAGGGATTACATAACCTCTGCGCTTAATAAAAGCATAACATTTAGCAGCCATTGCTAAATTAATACTACCACGAGGTGATGCTCCAAAACTGATAAGTGGTTTGAGTTCCGATAAGTTGAATTTCTCAGGATAACGAGTTGCAAATACAATGTCTAAGATGTATTTCTCTATTTTCTCATCCATATACACTTCTCGCACAGCTTCTTGAGCTTTCACAATTTGTTCCAAGCTAACTGTTTGGTTAACTGTAGCATAACTATTGCTCAGGTTGTCGCGCATAATACGCTGCTCTTCATCTTGTTTAGGATAGTCAATTACAGTCTTTAACATAAAACGGTCTACTTGAGCTTCGGGTAGGGGGTAGGTACCTTCCTGTTCCACTGGGTTTTGAGTTGCCATTACCATAAAAGGAGTATCAAGTTTAAAAGTAGAATCTCCAATGGTAACTTGTCGTTCCTGCATTGCTTCTAAAAGAGCTGACTGTACTTTGGCTGGCGCACGGTTGATTTCATCAGCAAGTACAAAATTCGCAAAAATAGGCCCTTTTTTGATAGAAAACTCATTCTGCTTGATGTTATAGGTCATTGTACCAATTACATCGGCAGGGAGTAGATCAGGGGTAAACTGAATACGGCTGAATGAACCGCGCACCGACTTAGAAAGGGTGTTGATAGAAAGAGTCTTAGCTAGCCCAGGCACTCCTTCTAAAAGAATATGTCCTTTTCCCAACAAACCTATCAGCAAGGTGTTAATCATATGCTTTTGTCCTACTATCACCTTATTCATTTCAGTGGTAAGTAGGTCGATGAAAGCACTTTCTCTTTCTATTTTTTCATTTATTTGGCTGATGTCTACAGACGCTTTTTGTTCCATAAGAATTGAAGTTTTATTGTTTCTCGTCATACAAATATTGTGCCGCAAAAGTACGAAAATTTATCAAATAGCCAATAGCTAAAAATAAAATAACGCAGTATCCAAATTAGATACTGCGCTACAATAACATAAATTTTAATACAAAATGAAACAAATTCTCGTGATCACGACAGGATTCG
>CAUQNY010000024.1:0-28466 GCA_963519425.1 uncultured Capnocytophaga sp. | reverse complement strand
ACATTTTCTTCGCTGTGTCTCCACATCGTCTTCACTATGTCTTCACATTTTCTTCGCTGTGTCTCCACATCGTCTTCGCTATGTCTACACATTTTCTTCGCTGTGTCTTCACTTCGTCTTCACTTCGTCTTCGCTATGTCTTCACTATGTCTTCACATTTTCTTCGCTGTGTCTCCACATCGTCTTCACTATGTCTTCACTATGTCTTCACATTTTCTTCACTGTGTCTCCACATCGTCTTCGCTATGTGTTCACATTTTCTTCTCTGTGTCTCCACATCGTCTTCACTATGTGTTCACATTTTCTTCGCTGTGTCTCCACATCGTCTTCACTATGTCTTCACATTTTCTTCACATTCTTCCCGCCTTGTTTTCACGGTTGTTCTTCGCTGTCTGTTCGAGTGTGATGTGCAACAAAAAAGAGAATGTCGAACTATTTTTCTTTTTTTGACGAGGTAAAATTATCACTTATTCTTATAACTTCCAAACTTTTTTTAGTTTTTTTCTTGTTATTCTGATTATTCTTTGTACCTTTGCAGCGAAAATAGTTGATGAGGGGACGGTAAGTCCCCTCTTTTTATAAGAAAATGAATTTAAAAGATAAGGTTAAGGCATTAGTTGATAGCGAATTAAGCCAACAAGAATCGTTGTTTTTGGCAGACCTCAGCGTAGGGGCAGACAACAGCATTCGCATTACCATTGACGGTGATAATGGGGTGGGGATTGATGATTGTATCCAACTGAGCCGCGCTGTAGAGGGGGCATTAGACCGTGAAGAGGTGGATTTTTCTTTGGAAGTTACCTCATTTGGTGCTACTGAACCTTTTGTAATGGCACGCCAATACGCCAAGAATGCGGGTAGAACGGTACAAGTTACGACTACTGATGGCCACGTGCACGAGGGTACCCTGAAAGGTATTGCAGAAGAGCAGGTGGTAATAGAGGTAGAGCGTCGCGAACCGAAACCTGTAGGAAAGGGTAAACACACGGTACGAAGAGCGCTTAGCTTTCCCTTATCGGACATTAAAGAAACAAAAGTAATCATTAAATTTTAATTGAACGTATATGAATAGTCTTGAACTAATTGAATCCTTCTCGGAGTTTAAAGATGACAAACTGATTAACCGCGAGACCTTAATGGCTATTTTGGAAGAGGTTTTTCGGAACACTTTGAAGAAGAAATATGGTTCTGATGACAATTTTGACATTATCATCAACCCCGACAAGGGTGACCTTCAAATCTTTCGCAACCGCATAGTGGTGGAAGATGGTGCCGTTACGAACGAGAATCAGGAGATAGCGCTTTCGGTAGCGCGCAAAATAGAGCCTGACTTTGAGGTAGGCGAAGACGTTTCAGAAGAGATTAAAATTAATGATTTAGGACGCCGAGCTATTTTGGCTTTGCGCCAAAACCTAATTGCGAAGATTCACGAGTACGACAGTATGACTATCTACCAACGTTTCAAGGATTTGATAGGACAGATACACGTAGCGGAGATTCACCATATTCGCAACAAAGCCATCATCTTATTAGACGATGAGGGGAATGAGATTATTCTTCCAAGAGAGAAACAAATTCCGTCGGATTTTTTCAAGAAGGGCGACCACGTGCGTGGTGTGATAGAGTCGGTAGAGCTAAAAAGTACGAAGCCTACTATTATAATGTCGCGCACCTCTCCGCTATTCTTGGAGCGCCTTTTTGAGCAAGAGATTCCAGAAATTGCTGATGGTCTTATCACTATCAACAAAGTAGTACGCATTCCTGGTGAGAAAGCTAAAGTAGCGGTAGACTCATTTGACGAGCGCATTGACGCTGTAGGTGCGTGTGTGGGAGTTCGCGGGGCTCGTATTCACGGGATTGTTCGCGAATTGGGCGATGAGAGCATTGATGTGATTCCGTTCACTAACAATATGGCTTTGCTCATCACTCGTGCATTAGCCCCTGCGCACGTAAGTTCGGTAGAGCTAAACGAGGAAGAGAAACGCGCTAATGTATACTTGCCTAACGAGGAGGTATCTAAAGCGATAGGCAAATCGGGGTACAACATACGATTGGCGAGCCAGCTATCTGGTTATGAGATAGATGTATACAGAGAAGGCATTGCGGAAGAGGATATTGAGCTAAGCGAGTTTGACGATGAGATAGAACACTGGATCATCGAAGAACTGCAAAAAGCGGGCTTGGACACCGCTAAGAGTGTGCTTGAGCTAAGCCCTGAGGAGCTGATGCACCGCACAGACTTGGAAGAAGAGACCGTAAACGAGGTGCACCGCATCTTGGCAGCGGAATTTGAATAACGAGCAGCACATAAAGGAAGGAGGCTATATGCCCCTTCCCTTAGATTTCTAACGACCAACTACCAAAAAAGAAAATAGGAGCATAAACATATTCCGCACTTTTGGGAAGAATCGAGGAAGTGGGGGATTTTAACAAATATATATGAGCGAGGGAAAAACATTAAGAATAAGCAAGGTTTTAAAGGAAGTGAACATTTCGCTGGCAACGGCGGTTGAGGAACTCAAGAAGCACAAGAATATTGAGATAGAAGCAAGCCCCAACACCAAAATCAGCGAAGAGGCGTTTCAGTTCCTTTTGAGCAAATTCAAAGCAGACAAGAGCAAGCGCGAGGTGTCCAAAGAGATAGTTGCGGACAAGAAGAAAGAGCGCGAGGCAATTCGCTTGGAACAAGAGAAAGAAACCCAAGAGAAACGCAAACAGCAGGAACAAGAGGTCATTCGAGCTAAAGGACATTTGGCTGGACTAAAACCTGTGGGCAAAATAGATTTGGACGGCAGCAAGAAAGAAGAGAAAGCTGCTGCTCCTACCCCCCCCGTGAGTACCGAGAACCAACAAGAAGAACCCAAAACTACTCCAAAAGTGGCAATACCTACAAAAGAAAACGACACTTTAGCCCCACAACCTAAAGCCAAAGAAAAGGAGAGGGAGAAAAAGAAGGATAAACAAGACGCTCCTAAAATTAAATCGGTTTATCAGAACCCTCTTACCCAGCCTACCGCACCTTTGAAAAAGAAGGAACAACCCAAGCTCAAGGAAGAACCTACCCCTGAAGTTCCCAGTGGGGTGGTGGAAACCAAATACCAAAAGCTCAGTGGCCCTAAAATAGTGGGCGAGAAGATAGACTTGAGCCAATTTGAGAAAAAGAAGAAGAAAAAGAAACGCAGCCGCCATAAAGACAAGGAGAAAGAGGCTATTACAGACAAAGCTACCACAGGCAACAAGGAGGCTAACGACCTAGAAAAACGCAAGCGCAAACGCATTCGCAAAGATGAGACCGCGCCTAATGCTAAATCTGATGCGCCTAAGAAAGAGAAGCGCACGAAGCTGTTGCCTAAAATAGAGCCTACTGAAGAGGAGGTACAAAAGCAAGTGCGCGAGACCTTGGAACGCCTACAGGGCAAAGCGACAAAATCAAAAGGAGCTAAATATCGCAAAGAGAAACGAGA
Organism: uncultured Capnocytophaga sp.; assembly: GCA_963519425.1. Taxonomy (GTDB): domain Bacteria; phylum Bacteroidota; class Bacteroidia; order Flavobacteriales; family Flavobacteriaceae; genus Capnocytophaga. Next base: position 25,002 of record CAUQNY010000024.1, on the reverse strand, counting down.
AACGCACCGCCAAAAGGCAGAGCAAGAACTCGCACAACAGAAAGAAGAAGAAAAAGTACTGAAACTGACCGAGTTTGTAAGTGTGAACGAACTTGCAGCGATGATGGATGTACCGAGCAACAAGGTTATCGGTGCTTGTATGTCGCTTGGCATTATGGTTACACTAAACCACCGATTGGATGCGGAGACGCTTTCTATCGTGGCTGATGAGTTTGGTTTCGATGTAGAATTTTCTACCGTAAATATTGACGAAGCTATACAAATAGAGGAGGATCAGCCAGAAGATTTGGAACCTCGTGCCCCTATCGTAACTGTAATGGGACACGTAGACCACGGTAAGACCTCGCTATTGGACTACATCAGAAAAGAGAATGTAATTGCAGGCGAAAGTGGAGGTATCACGCAGCACATAGGTGCCTACAGTGTGAGACTGGACAGCGGAGAGCGCATCACGTTCTTGGATACTCCTGGACACGAAGCTTTTACAGCGATGCGTGCCCGTGGTACCCGCGTAACGGACATAGCCATTATAGTAGTGGCTGCCGATGACGATGTGATGCCGCAAACCAAAGAGGCTATTAGCCACGCACAAGCAGCGGGGGTGCCTATCATATTTGCTATTAACAAGATTGACAAACCTAACGCCAACCCTGACAAGATTAAAGAACGCTTGGCAGGAATGAACCTATTGGTGGAAGATTGGGGTGGTAAAATACAATCGCAAGACATTTCGGCCAAACAGGGTATCGGGGTACAAGAGTTGCTTGAGAAAGTACTCTTGGAAGCAGAGATTCTGGAGCTGAAAGCGAACCCCAAGAAGAATGCTGTAGGAACGGTAGTAGAGGCCTCGCTAGACAAAGGAAGGGGTTATGTTTCTACTATCTTGGTAGAAAACGGTACGCTACACGTGGGCGACTATGTGCTAGCAGGTACCTATACAGGAAAGATTCGGGCAATGCACGACGAGCGCGGCAAGAAAGTGAAAGAAGCTGGCCCTTCGACCCCTATTACTATTTTAGGATTGGATGGTGCTCCTCAAGCAGGCGATAAGTTCTACGTTTTCGAGGATGAGAAGGAAGCTAAGCAAATAGTTGCGAAACGCACCCAGCTACAGCGCGAACAAAACGCGCGTACTCAACGCCACATTACCCTTGATGAGATAGGCCGCCGCATTGCCTTAGGAGACTTCAAGCAGCTGAACATCATCTTGAAAGGGGACGTAGATGGCTCGGTAGAAGCACTGACCGATGCTTTCCAAAAGCTATCGACCGAGGAGATACAAGTATCTATTATCCACAAAGGTGTAGGTGCTATTACGGAATCGGATGTACTCTTGGCTTCGGCTTCGGACGCTATCATCATAGGCTTCAACGTACGCCCAATGAGCAGCGCACGGGCTTTGGCAGAAAAAGAATCAATAGACATTCGCACTTACTCTATCATCTACGACGCTATTGACGATCTGAAAGATGCGATGGAAGGAATGCTTTCTCCTGAAATTAAGGAAGAAGTAACCGGTACAGTAGAGATACGCGAGTTGTTCAAGATAAACAAGGTGGGTACCATTGCGGGCTGTATGGTTACCGATGGAAAGATTTACCGCACCTCAAAAGTTCGCCTCATCCGTGAGGGTGTAGTAATCTACACAGGCGATCTGGCCTCTCTGAAACGTTTCAAAGACGACGTAAAAGAGGTGAGCAAAGGTTACGATTGCGGTTTGCAAATCAAGAACTACAACGATATTCACGAAGGCGACGTTATAGAAGCTTACCAAGAAATCGCTGTAAAGAAAAAACTGTAAGCCTTTTCTCTTCGCCTCAAGAGAATATTAAATACCAAAAAACCGTTCAAGTGTTAAAAACTTGAGCGGTTTTTTGTGTTAAAAAAGCAATTTTATTTGGAGGCAATCTAAAATAGTAGTATCTTTGCCGCGTCAATACTATTTTTATAAGATATAAATAAGAGACTGGTGCAACCCGAAAAACCACAAAAGAGTAGGGAAATAATTCTAAATTAAATCATCATCAAACGTACAATGAAAAAGCTATTTGTATGCGCAATGGCTTGTTTTTCTGTGTCTTTAATGGTAAGCTGCCGAAAACAAGTTATTGAAGAACGTACCGAGGTACAAAGCGGCTCGGACATCATCCGCCAAAACCGTCCTCCTGAAGAAGCCGACGGCAAGATAGGGGACTACTTCATCAACTCGCTTACAGCAGAGCTCTATGGGCCTAAGGGTGAAAACGGCTGGGGCGCTCCTATCCAATTTGGCAACAACAACACTCAAGAAGCTAAAATCCACTCGGGAGCAGGCGCCCCTTCTCCTAGGACAGGTAATGAAGGCGACTGGTACATTGACCTGAACACTCGTAAGCTATATGGTCCGAAGACTAAAAACCAATGGGGTGAGGGCATTGTTTTAGGAGGTAATCCTAACAACGGCTCTAACGCTGACCCCGATGCTTCTCTTCCAGACTACCACCTCAACACGATTGGGCAGCCTACTCTTCTACTTTGGGCTAACCCTAAGACGGTGGAAGTGAATATGAACAAAGACCCTAAACTAAAACTCGTAGAAGTGATAGGCGATGAGGCTTTTGCACAAAAACGCTCTCTAGAAAAAATCCTAATTGGCGATGAGGTGCGCGTAATTGGCGCACAGGCCTTTGAAAACAACTTCGGGTTAAAAGATATTCTCTTCACAGCTAACAGCAAGCTAGAAAGCGTAAATAGGGAGGCTTTCACGAAATGTAACTCTCTAAAAACGATTGCTTTTCCAGAAGGATTAACGGTTATCAACCAAGGAGCTTTCTTAAAATGTGAAAACTTGGAAAAGGCTATTATCCCTGGCAGTTGCGAGCGTATTCTCCAAAACGTATTCCAAGAGTGCCCTCTTCTAAAAGATGTTGTTCTAAATGAAGGTATTAAACTGATTGACAACGAAGCATTCCAAAAATGTGCCTCCATCACTGAAATTACCTTCCCCAAAAGTCTTCAAGGGTTAGGGGAAGCACAGTTCAACGAGACAAGCCAGAAAATAAGTGTTACTTTCTTAGGCGATGTGCCCGCTATAGAAGGAGACCCCTTTGCTGGCGCTACTATTGAGCATATTTATGTTCCCTCTCAATTCTTGCAAAAATACCGAGAAGCCTTTACAGAATACACTGACATTATAGAAGTTATCAAATAAGCACAGACTGATGAAAAAGATATTAATAGGTTTTGTGGGCATTCTGATAGCTTTTGCCACAGCAGCTTGTACCCAACAAACCATTGAACACGTAACTGTAAAAAGAGCTAGCGTAATCCACCTAAGCGATGTTCCCCCTAGCATTGATGCAGGCAAAATAGGCGACTATTACATCGACAGGAGTACAGGATTGCTCTACGGCCCCAAAACAGACGAACGTGGCTGGGGGAATACCCCTATACGAATTGTTTCGGAAAAAGGCATTCAGCCAAACACTATCCGCTCGGGAGAAGGGTACCCTAAAAGCGACTTGGGCAACTTAGGCGACCTCTATCTCGACACCAAAGGGGCTAAACTCTACGGCCCTAAAACGAGTGCTGGCTGGGGTAACGGTTATGCCTTAGGGGACAGCAATCCTTGGATACCTACTGATTTGCCTAACTACAAAATAAGTGATGATGGAACAAAGCTTCTTTCTTGGCTGAACCATCAGACCTTGCACATAGATATGCGCAACGATGTGAAACTAAGCCGCATCAGCGCTATCAAAGAGAACGCCTTCAGCTATACCTACGGCAGCAGTGGCCACGAGGGTGTTTTTTACACCGACCGGTTTGCAGTGAAATCAATTATCGTAGCTCCTACCGTTACAGAGATAGGGCATCACGCTTTTGAAGGGCTTTCGTTTTTGGAAAGCATTACCCTCCCGAAAGGTATTCGCCTATTGCCCAAAGGGGTTTTCAATGGTTGTATCCGCCTAAAAAGTGTGAATCTGGAAGAAGGCATTGAAGAGATAGCCGACTTTGCCTTTGGCGGTTGTAAAATTGAAAGCATTCGCATTCCGCGCTCTGTGAAAAAGATTGGTGGATATGCTTTTGCCAGCTGTACAGAACTCAGCGAGCTGCAATTGCAAGAAGGACTTAAAGAAATAGCGAATCTTGCTTTTGTAGGCTGCACAGGTTTGAAGGAATTGGAAATACCAGAAAGCATCAGTAAAATGGGAGACTTCTGCTTTATGTACGCTCCTGTGGAGACTGTAGTGCTACATTCGCGCACTATTCCTGAATGGCCTTACTACAATGTATCGTTCGTAGGGTCGCTCAAGACGCTATACGTGCCCGACGAGAGTTTAAGTCTCTACAAGAGCTCTAAATGGTGTCCTGACACTTTGAAAGCTAAAATGAAACCTCTTTCTGAACGCCCTAACAAATAATATGCGATGAAACGATTAGCCCTTATCATACTCTTTGGAAGCCTGCTATTCACAGCTTGCCAAAAAAGCAATGAAGAACCGCAACCAGCCCCTACCCCCGAGAAACCAGTTCCACTTACCCCTGCCCAACTGATAGTAGGCGAATGGCGGCTTGTAGACTTTAAAGATGCTTCGGAAGAGCCATTGTCTAACTGTACTCGCCAGAGCAGTTTGGTATTTAGTGCAGCAGGCACAGCTACCCGCACTCTGTACTACTATACGCCTACCCCCGTAGCCGATGAGCCCAAGGACGCTTGCAACTTTGTAGCTGAAGCTATGACCTACACTATTACCAATGAGCAGATAGTACTAAGCAAAGTTTCTAAGACAGGTACTGTTACCGAGGTACACAGCTACCGCTTGCAAAGCGACACCCTGACGATGGTCTATACTTACGAAAATATCCATGGAACCCAAAGTACTACAGCTACCTACCAAAAGAATTTTGTGTACGACCCTGCAAAAGAAATCATAGGCACGTGGTACATACACAGTTTGTGGCGCAATGATTCGTACGACTACAGCGAAGACTTGGTAAGGTTCAACGGTTGCCGAGGACAGCAAAAGGTGATCATAAGCAAGGATTCCATCATCATTGATCAATGGAGATACACCAAGAAACAATGCCGAGAAACTGTGTACAGAGGCACTTATAGTCTATCGGATGGCAAAGGTATCCTAATTGTTAAAAACCGACTCAAAGGCAAAGAGAATATCGGGCTAAAAGAGTTTCGCGTAGGCAATGGCACCTTAGAATTCTGGGGGTTCGTTAATGGCTTAGGCGGTGATTACGAAAACGAATATTACAAACACAAGCCAAAGTACTAATGACTACGCTACACTTCAACCCTACCTACTTAGTAATTGCGCTATTGGTGCCCTTGTTCTCATTCGGACAGGACGACAAGAAAGTGATAGACTTAGAAGAGGTGGTTGTCTCAGGACAAATCAGCCCACAGTCGGTAAAGAAGTCGGTGAAGAACGTGCAAGTAATCAGCAAAGAGCAAATCAAGTCGGCAGGAGCTACCCACTTGGGCGATGTGCTCAACCAATACGTAAACATCAGCGTACTTCCGGAAGCCAACACGGGAAAAGAGAAAGTATCGCTGTATGGATTAGGAGCCAACTACTTCAAGATTTTGGTGGACAATGTGCCCTTGGTGAATGAAGATGGAGTAGGTGTAAATACTGACTTATCGCAAATTAACATTGACGATGTAGAGCGCATTGAGATAGTGGAAGGTGCGATGGGAGTAACCCACGGGGCTAATGCTGTAACAGGGATTATGAACATCATCACCAAGAAGTCTGCCCAAAACAAGTGGGATATTAACTATTCGCTGCAAGAAGAGTCGATGACCAAAGAGTACAACTTTTTGAACAAAGGCAAACACTACCTGAGTTTTCGCGCAGCTACCAACCTGAGCAAACATTGGTATGCTTCGGTAGGGATGAACCGCACGAACTTCAACGGTTTTTGGGGCAAGTACAAGGGTAAGAACCACCAAGCTATCGATGGGCTACGCGGTTTTGAACGCGCCCCCTATCAGCTGTATCAAACTACCCTGACTACCTACTATCAGACAAGTAAGTTTAAGCTATTGTACAAGTTCGACTATATGCACGACCAGTACAATGCCTACGACCGCACCCCCGAACGCAACTTCAGTCAGCGCTATGGCGACTACACTTTTGGCGATGACCGCCGCGACTACTATCTGCGCAACTATCATCATCTGAATTTAAACGGGCAAGGGAAGAACCTAAAGTACAATTTTTCTTTTTCCTATCAGTACCAAGAGCGATTGGAAGAAAAGTACAGATACCTGATAGACTACCGCACCGAAATCAACAACGAGAAGAACAAAAACCAATCGATGAACGTTTTCTTCTCTACAGGGGCTGTAAGCCGTGTTTTCGGTGCTCAAAAGCATCAAGTAGAAGTAGGCTACGAGGCCACTCGCAACCAAGGTTTTTCGATTCTGAAGGATGAGGGCTCAACCCTAAAAGCGGTAGACAAGGCTATTGACAACTACGATGCTTATGTATCTACAGAAATCAACATAAGCCCTAAGTTTTCTTTTCGCCCAGGGATGCGCTATTCTTTCCAACAGTTGTTCGACAACCAATACGCCTACTCCTTAGGGGCACGGTACTTATTGCCTGAAAATATCGAATTGCGCGCCTCGGCAGGGCAAGCCTATCGGACACCTGCGTTTCACGAACTGTATGTGCGCAATACCTTTGTAGGGCACGTATTCTTAGGCAATGAAAACCTAACTCCCGAACGCAGCTTTTCGGCAGAACTGAACTTAAAGAAACTCACCTCTTGGGGAGCCAATGGACAAATAGTGCTGACTAACAATCTAATGTTCAGCGCTAACCGCATCAACGATAAGATTGAGAACCTACTGCTGGAAATAGAAGGCGGAATGCCCCGCACCAAGTATATGAATGTAAGTAGGTTTAAGAACAACAACATCTTGAGCACCAACACTCTCCACTTAGGAAAGCTCGACCTCAGCCTCAATGGTTCGTTCGTATGGGTATCGCAATACGATGATATGTCCGTAGTTAAAAGAGATGACCGCTACCTGCTAAACATCAATGCCAACGCAGGAGTATCCTATCGGTTTGACAAAATGCAGAGTATCCTAACCGCCCGATATAAGTTCACTGGCAAATCACAAATGTGGATGGCAGCCTCCGATGGTGCTGCTTTGGGCAACTTAGCCCCCTATGGACATCTGAACATTTCGTGGCAACAATGGTTCTTAAAAAAGAGAATAGAGCTTATCGTAGGAGCCCGCAATCTGCTGAATGTAATTGATGTACGCTTGACCCAAACTTCTCTCTTAGGCATCACTACCGAAAAGAACTTCCCTGTAGGCAATGGGCGTATGTTCTATTTCAAACTGTCGTACAACTTAAACATCAACTATTAAAAGAAAGTAATAATTCTATTGACAAATTAAATATTCATCACACTATGAAAAAAATCATTCTAACACTGAGTATTCTCATCGGGCTATTAGCCTCTTGCCAAAAAGAAGATGAAGGAGGAAAACAACTACCTCCCGAACCAACCCCTACTCCTACTCCGACCCCTACTCCCCCCTCTCCAGGCACTTCTACGAACACTACCCAAAGTGGCACTACTACAGTAGTTGCTGGAACTCCTTACCTTATCAGCCCTGAAGTAGGAGGACCTAACGAACCTAACCAAGTATACGTAGACCTCTCTACCGGAAATACCAAAGTGGTAAAACGCGATGCTTGGGACATTGCCCTCTATTGCGGCGATGACTTTCGCGTGATTATCAACCCTGCTATCGGGATGGCCGTAAGCCCCACCGATTTAACCAGTATGACTACCAGTGTTCCTAAGAACGATTTCCTATTGTTAAACACAGGAACAGGAGAACAGTCTTCGCAAAAACCTATCTCTTCGCATATCATCGACGACCCTCGCGGACACTTAACACCTACTGCCAATGAACCCGGCTCGGGCACTGCTATTGCCGAAATATCGGCCAACGACAGCGAGAACAAAGTGTATTTAATGAGTATGGGCTTTAACATCAGCACAGTAACCCCTGTAAGAGGCAGTGTAAATGTATTCGGAGACCACCGCGGCTGGGCTAAAATAAGAGTCTTGCGCGAAGGAAATGGCTATAAAGTATTCTTCGCCCCCAACACAGCCACACGCGAGGCAAGTGTTAAAACTTATACAGTAGCCAAAGACCCTCAGTACAACTTCATTTTCCTTAAGCTTGACACAGGTGCCAAAGTAGAAGTACAACCTAAAAAACACGACTGGGATTTGTGCTTTACTACTACTTCTGGCTGGTTTTCTCAGAAGTACAGCTTCCAAAACAGCATTACCTTCTACCCTGACTTTATTGTAAATAACCTATTAGGAGGCACAAGAGCAACCTTTTTCAACCCTGCTGCATCAATAGAAGAGCGCGACAAACTCTACAGTCAATACACCTTTGAGAACACTAAAAAACTAAACCTTTCAGCTGAAAGATACAACAGCCAAATCATCATCGGAAAAAACTGGCGCAACCTTATAGATGGAGGTGTCCCTCGAAATATTTACTTTGCTATTCAGGATGGCGATGGCAACTTCTTTAAGCTAAAAATCAAAGCCCTTAAAAATGATGCAGGCGAACGCGGGTATCCTACCTTTGAGTACCAACTGCTCAAATAAATCGAAGATTCATCATTAAACATTCATTACTAAACACAAGAAATGTCTAAACATCATATTATATTCCTATTGTGCTGCTTGCTGGGGTTAAGTGCTCAAGGACAAAACTATTGGAGGCAAGCCCAACACACCAGCCGAAGTGCTGCAGCTGCCGAGGATACAGGGAAACATCAGGAGTACTCTCTTGATCGCAAAGCTTTCAACCGTGCCCTCCATAACCCTACAGGGCGCCCCTCTGAAGAGGGTATCAGCATCGTTCTGCCCAATGGCGACGGCGTATTAGAGAACTTCATTGTAAAGAAAAGCCAAGTGATGGCTCCTGAGTTAGCGGCTCGCTACCCTGAAATTGAAACCTACGTAGGATATTCAGTAAAAAATCCTAACAAAGAGGTAAACTTCACTTGGGGAAGCAATGGCCTATCGGCCATCTTCAGCCTGAACAACGCCTACACTTTTATGCAACCTTCTAACCACAGTGGGGTGAAACACATTGTGTACCATCGCGCCAATGCGGTAGACAAGATGGAATTTTCCTGCGGAACAGCAGCCAAACCTAACCACTTGAGCGCACAGAGCGCACGCCCCTCTGAGCTCACTCAGCGCAATACTTTCGAGACCCAAAAATCATTGCGCACCTTTCGCATCGCCATAGCTGCCACTAGCGACTACACCGCTCAATTTGGCAGCAAGCCTGCAAAAGCTCTGGAAGAGATCGTTTCTACTATCCAACGCGCCAACCAAGTGTACCGAACCCAAATGGCTATACAGCTTCAGTTGGTTTCAGGGGTAGAGACCATCATCCGCAACCGCAAGGACGACCCTTTTAGGAATAATTTAAATATGAGCTGGCGAGGAGACCCTCTCCAAAAGTTCTTAGACGAAACAATAGGCAACGACAACTACGATGTCGGACACGTTTTTCACCACACCCTAAAACCCAACGGAAATGCGGGCTGTATAGGCTGTGTGTGCGAGAAAAACGAAAAAGGACGCGCTTTCTCTGCTGGAAACCTTAAAAACAAAGAAAAAGACATTTTCGACATCGACTTCTTCTGTCACGAACTCGGACACCAAATGGGGGCCAACCACGTACACAACCTCCAAAACGAAAGCTCCGGTGCCCAAGTAGAACCCGGTAGTGGCTCCACCATTATGGGCTATGCAGGTATCTCTGGCAACGACGACGTACAAGCTCGCACCGACCCTTATTTTAACCACATCAGCGTGTGGCAAATTATGCGCTACGTTTCATCTCAAAGCTGCGCCACCCAAACACCTCTTGCCAACACTCCCCCCGAAATAGGCGAACTGAAAGACTACACCATCCCCCGCAGTACTGCTTACCATTTAGTGGGCAACGCTACCGATGCCGATGGCGACGACCTCTACTACGCTTGGGAGCAGCACAACAGCCCACAACCAGGGCGTATCACCGTTACGGCCGACATCTTTGGCGACAATCTGCAAGAAGGCCCTATTGCCCGTGTCTTGCCACCTACCCGCTCTCCTGAACGCTACATTCCTCGCCTGAGCAGTATCTTAGAAGGCAAGCTGAGCGACCGCAACCCTAACCGAAAAAGCACCTGGGAAACAGTTTGTAGCGTAAAACGCTCTCTCACTTGGGCTTTTGTAGTTACCGACAGAACCTTAGGAAAACGCTCCGACCGCGAAACCGACCACAGCTCCGGAAACACCAGCTTTGCTACTATCAAGGTGAACGTAGTAAACAATGCAGGCCCTTTTGAAGTAACTTCTCAAAAAGAAAAAAGCTATTGGTTCATCGGGAAAACGCACACCATCACTTGGGCAGTGGCCGACACCGACAAAGAAGAAGTAAACGCTCAAAAAGTGAATATCCTCTTCGCTGCCGATGGCGAGACTTTCACCCATACCTTGGCTGCCAACATTCCTAACAACGGTACCTACACTTTCACCGTAGATGCCAGCCTAACTACCAATAAAGGTCGCTTTATGGTGCGTCCTACAGATAATATTTTCTTAGCGGTAAACTTCGGCAAGATTATTGTGAAGAACGATGAAGATATAGACGGAGACGGAATCCCCGATAGCCAAGACAACTGTATAGAAACCGCCAACCCCGACCAAGCCGACTTAGACCACGACGGCATCGGAGACGTCTGCGATGACGATCGCGATGGCGACGGCGTGCGAAATAACTACGACAACTGCCCTGATACCCCTAACACCGACCAGCGAGATACCGACAAAGACGGAAAAGGCGACACTTGCGATGATGATATCGATGGCGACGGTATCCTAAATAGTGCCGACAACTGCCCTTACCACGCCAACCCAGACCAAAAAGACACCGATGGAGATGGCATTGGCGACATTTGTAGTGGCGACCGCGACTTAGACAAGATTCTAGACGAAAAAGACAACTGCCCCGATATGGTCAACCCCGACCAAAAAGACCTTGACAAAGACGGTATTGGCGACCTTTGCGATGACGACCGCGATGGCGATGGGGTTAAAAACGAGGTAGACAACTGTCCAGACACCTCCAATCCTGACCAAAGCGATGTAGACAAGGACGGCAAAGGCGACAGCTGCGACGAAGATATCGACAACGACGGTATCCCTAACGAAAAAGACAACTGCCCTTACACTCCTAACCCAAGCCAAAAAGACACCGATGGCGACGGCATAGGCGATGCTTGCGACAAAGATTTGGACGGCGATGGTATCCCTAACGAAAAAGATAACTGTCCAGAAACCTACAACCCCGACCAAGCTGATACCGACCGCGATGGTATTGGCGACACTTGCGATGACGATGCTGACGGAGACGGCACCCCTAACAGCAAAGATGCCGATTTCGATACCGTGCTTATAGCCAACGCCTTCACACCCAATGGCGATGGCGTAAACGATGCTTTTATCATCCAGCGCATCAGCTTCTATCCTAACAACATCCTACAAGTGTTCGATCGCAACGGGCTACTCATATACGAAGCCAGAGGCTACCACAACCAGTGGAAAGGCGAAGGCTTAGACAACAAAAAAGTCCCTCAAGGTTATTACTTTTACAAATTCACCATAAAAAACAAAGACACCCAAGAAGGCTGGCTTTACATCAATTATTAATTTAACGAATGAAAAAACTATTCCTATCTATCGCCCTACTGGGCACAAGCTATCTTGCCGCTCAGAACCACATTTTCCATTACCAATACCTGAATTTGGCAAACCCTGCAGCCGCAGGAATTGAAACAGGACATAGTATCTCAGTGAACTTGCGAAACCAATGGGGACAATCCTCAAATTCAGACAATCCCCAACAGCAAACCTTGAACACTACTCACCGCCTCACCCCTAACATTGGGGTGGGGCTACAGGTAGTGAACGAAAAAGTGTTCATCCAACGCCAAACAGCTTTCTTTGCCGACTTCTCCTATCGGCTACCTCTAAACGAGAATAGCAACCTATACTTAGGCTTAAAAGCCGGCGGAAACCTCTTCAATATCGATGCCAGCCGTCTTAAAACCTACAACCCTTCCTTCGACCCCTACCTACAAGGCGTCTCTGGGCGTTTCCAGCCCAACATAGGGGTGGGTGCTTACTACCAACTCAAAGGGTTCTACGCAGGCCTCTCCGTACCCAATCTTTTAGCTTCTGACAAGACAAAAGTAAAAAACGAAGTGGTTACCTCTGTGTCAGAACGCATCAACTTCTACGCACAAGCAGGCTACCTATACCCTATCAGTACCGACTTCAGTCTCCGCCCTAGCCTACAAGCCCACATCGACCAAAAAGGCGACTATCAGACCAGTGTCAGCGCTGCCGTACTCTATCGCGATTTCATAGAAGGGGGCATAGGCTATCGCTCAGAGCATAACTGCAACATCTTTGCCTTATTCAAAATACCTCAGTACTACCTGAGTGTAGGATACGGCTTTGAGACCAACTTCGACCGCGAGCTAAGAGCCAGTCTGCGCAACATCCACGAATTTATTCTAACATTCCATTGGTAAGAATATGAGAAAACTGTTACCCCTACTGTCCATTACAGTTGCTCTGCTCTCCTTTCAGTGCAGCTCCAAAGACGACGAGGTTCCGGCCCCTTCGCCCTCCCCTACCCCACAAGCCGAAAAGCAGCCCAGCTACCAGCTGAGCAAGGACGGACGTACCTTTGTAAAGCTCACCAGCTCTAACACTACTTCGCTTGACTTCACTGCTATCAACGAGCTGAAACGTGTAGAAAACATTGCAGATAGTGCCTTTGCTGGCCACCGCTCCCTCACTACCATAGTGTTGCCAAACACAGTAGAAAATATTGGAACAAAAGCCTTTAAGGGCTGTACAGCCTTAAGTAGCATCACTTTCCCTGCGAACGAGAAGTTTAAGTACATCCGCTACAAATGCTTTGAAGAGTGCAAAAGTCTCAACAAAGTAGTATTGCCCAACACCGTGAGCGAGATAGAGTCTTTTGCCTTTGCCGATGCCGGTCTGACGAGTGTAAAGCTATCTGAAAACCTCGTTTACATTAAGGAGCAAGCTTTTGCAGGAAACAAAGAGCTAAAAGAGATAACCATCCCTAAAACTGTAGGACAGATAGGCACAGCTGCCTTCATTGACACAAAACTCACCTTAGTGAATGTGCTAGCCGTCTATCCCCCGCGTATAAACCTCGTCCAAACAGCTCAAGGGTGGGTAGGCCCTTTTCCTGCTACCTTAAAAGAAATAAAAGTACCCAAAATAGCCACTGACGACTACCGGTACGAGGACAAGTTTTGGAGCGTCTATGCCTATTACATCAACCGAGAGATACCTTTCAAACCACTAAAAGTTTCCGAAACCAACATTAGTGTAAAAGTAGGCGAGCAATACACCATAAGCATCCTCTCAGGAAGCGACAAATACGGACTTAAGCGCGCTGAAGAAACCAAAGCGATAGCCTATATAGCAATCACTCCCGACAACAAAATCTTAGGAGTGCGCGGCATAAAAGAAGGAAACTTTCAGGCTACCCTTTACGACCGCGTCAGTCGCGAAGAAATTACCCTGAGCATTCACGTTACAAATTAACCCTCACAAAAACTAAAACCACAAATAGGGCTCCCCTATAACCGCTAAGGTCGTAGCACGACATCCCATTATACAATGGCACTCGTACTACGACCTTAGTGCATAATGTCAATTCACCTTCTCCCCTACCCTCCATTGTCCGCACATCGCTTAGCTGTTTTCTCCTTTGTTACAAACAAAAATTTTTCTACCAAACACTCCTCACGCAGAAAAACGCTTCAATTCCACTTTCCCTCTTCATAGTGAACACAAAGCGAAGACATCCCGAACACGTACCGTACTCTTCCAATTTCTGAACAAACTGCCTAAGCTCTCTTTCAAAGAAAAAAAGGCGGCTTCAGCCCTCCTCTTCCTATCGCCCCCACATACCCAGCTGCGCCTATTCTCTCACCTTAGCTCGTACTCCCACTCGTCCCACTAACTGCCAGTCTCAACACCTCAGAACTTATCAAATACAAAGGCGGCAATTTTATAACAAAAATCATTGTTCATTAAAAAATATTTCGTACTTTTGCATCAGCTAATTATGTTTTTAAAGAAAATATCCGTCGTAAACTACAAAAACATCCCCTCGCAAACCTATGCTTTCAGCCCTACCATCAACTGTTTTGTAGGCAACAATGGCGTAGGAAAAACAAATTTGCTGGATGCTATTTACCATCTCGGGATGGGGAAAAGCTATTTTACGGCCTCAGCAGTGCAAAATGTACAGCACGGAGAAGATTTCTACCTCATAGAAGGCGATTTTCAGCGCGACGACCGTCAAGAACAGATTGTGTGCAGCCTTAAAAAAGGACAAAAAAAGCTGATGAAGCACAATGGCAAGCCCTACGAACGCCTTGCCGACCACATAGGCAAGTATCCTATGGTGCTCATCTCGCCCGCCGACCGCGACCTAATAGTGGAAGGCAGCGAAACACGCCGCAAATTCTTAGACAGTGCCATTGCTCAAGCCGACCGCGAATACTTAGAACTCCTCCTCCGCTACAACCGCACCCTCTTACAGCGAAATACACTGCTGAAACAGATGGCCGAACACAACCAATTCTCTACTGAAACACTCAGCATTTACGACCAACAGTTAGCTCCCTTAGGGCAATTGCTCTACCAAAAGCGACAGACTTTTATGGAGGACTTCCTCCCTATTTTCCAATACCAATACGCCTATATTGCAGGTGGAAAAGAACAAGTAACGCTTGGCTATCAAAGTCAGCTACACCAGTCCTCTTTGGCCAGTTTGCTCGCCGAAAGTCGCGACCGCGACCGCGCAGCCCAATACACCACAGTAGGTGTCCATAAGGACGACTTAGAGTTTGAAATTCAAGGATTCCCAATAAAAAAATACGGAAGCCAAGGACAACAAAAATCACTGCTGATAGCCCTTAAGCTATCACAGTTCGAGATGCTCAAAAAACAATTAGGGGTAGTGCCTATCGTACTATTAGACGACATTTTCGATAAGTTAGACGACACTCGGGTAGCACAATTAGTACAGCTGGTTACACAAAACCATTTCGGACAGCTATTCATCACCGATACCCATTGGCAGCGCACCGAGGACGTAGTGAAACAAACAGGCCTCCCCTACCAAATAATCCCTTTTTAAAAGCAATGTGCCACTTGGCACTCTATAACATAACATACTAACTTTTTTTAAGAATCTCTAAACACAGAAGATGAAAAACAAGAAAAAAGCAACGACTCCCAACCCAACACGTACTACTACGCCTCCGGCCAGCAGTCCAGTAGCACCTGCGGCAACCTCTTCGCCTGCCCTGAACCTGCTGTGTAGCATCCTACTGATAGCTTACGGATACGTAACCGTGCTAACTCCTAACTGGATGGCTTTTGACTCCAATGCCACAAAATTCTACACCTTTGCTATCCTAAACCTAATAGTAGTAGCAATGGTATTTACAATCAAAGAATTCAGAGAGCGCACCGAGGTGCTTTTTGGCTTTTTTACCAATAAAATAGGAATTGCCTACAGCTTGATAATGGTCTTTGCCCTGCTATCTTTCACCAAGGCTATAGATATTGAAGAAGCTATCTTGCACTTCTTCAAGATATTCACAGCCTTTTCTGCTGCTTGGATGGTTTCGGCCTTAGTCATCTACAACAAGAAAGCCTTAGTGCCCTTAGCCGTAGCTATGACGATACTCTTGTACTACGACTTCATCGTTACGATGGAAGGGGTGAAAGGCATCATCAAAGGGGCTGGTAGCAACTTCAGTTACGACATCAAAGGTACCTACTCGAACAAGAACATCTTAGCTTCAGCAATGTTCATCAAGATACCTTTTGCTATCTGGCTTTTCTACTTTCGCAAGGAGAATATCTTGCGCACCATTGGTGGTATAGGCATCTTGGTTGGCACCTTGGCTATATTCTTTATGAGTACTCGTAGCTTCTACTTGGCTACCATATTGACCCTCATCATTTTTGCTATATATGGAGCCATCAGCTACTTTGTTTTCAAACGCCGCGACATCGCGGGCAAAGTACTTACCCACATTGCTTTAGCCATAATTGCCTTTGGTGTCTTCACCTTTGTTCAGAACTACCTCTACCCACAAAGCATCCGCGAAAGCACAAGCTTCGGAGCCCGTCTATCCTCAGTAGCCAACCAAGAAAACAGCAGTAACAATCTGCGTAAAACAGCTTGGACAATTACCGCTACCGATATGATTCCAAACGACCCTCTATTGGGGGTAGGGATAGGCAACTGGAAAGTGCGCTTCTTGGAGTATGAAAACTCCTATAGCCCGCACTACATCTATATGTACAAGAACCACAACGATTTCTTAGAACTCACTGCCGAGGTCGGAATCGTAGGCGGATTGGCCTTTGTAGCCATCTTCCTGCTAGCTGCCTACTACTTCTTGTGGAGCACCTATCGCCGCAAAAACGAAGAGCAAGAGCAGTGGTTTTTCTTACCTCTCTTTGGTCTTTTTGCCTACTCGTTCGATGCCTTCTTCAATTTTCCTCAAGACCGTCCCGAAATTCAAGCCCTCTTTGGCATCTATGTAGGGATAGCTGTAGGATTGGCTGTATTGTATTTCAGCAAAAAAGACCTCAAAACTGTTAGAATCCCTATTACTATCAACTCTTTCATAGGTATTGTAGCTTTGATAGCAATGTTCTTTGGGGTAGTTGTCGAAAAAATGTACTTCGAGTCTTCTAAAATACAACGCCGTGTGAAGGAAGAACAACAAGGGGTACGCACTCCCAAATCATCGTCAGATTTCTTGATACGCGAGTACCCACGCATCCCTAACCTAACAGCTGTTGCCGAACCTGTAGATGTAGAAAAAGCTCGTTACCTGATAGATGAACAGAAATTCAAAGAAGCTCGAAAAATCTTAGCTTCTATTCACTATCACCCTTACGATGCACGTCCTGAGTACTTCACTGCTGTTTCCTATTTTATGGAACCCGAAAAGAACAACGACAGCATCTACAAGTATGCCCACAAAGCCCGTATGATTAAACCTAACTTCTTCGGAGCGCTCAACTTAGAGACCTTTGCTTTGAACAATATGGGCAAAGAACTAGAATCTATCAAACTGCTAAAACGCTATTTAGGTCTTGAAAAAGATAGTGTACAAGCTCCTACCCCTCGATGGAAAAAATTCTTGAAACGCCTCCGCATAGATGTAGACCGCGAGGCAATAATGGGAGGCAATAGGTTTGAGGCACAAGCTTGGAACTCCTTGGCTTACCTACAAGAGAAAAACAACTTGCTACAAGATGCCAAAGCCACCTTGGACAGTGCTATCGTGTACTTGCCCAACCAGCAGGACATTATCAATAACCGGAACAAAATCACCTCTCGCGTGCAGGTAGAACAATACTCTCCGCTTTACACCGAAGCGATGCAACTCTATATGCAGCAACGCTATTCTGAAGCCGCTCTTGCTTTCAGTCGTTTCTTAGAAAAAGTCCCTGCTCATATTGATGCGCTCCGCTACCGCGCTTTCTGCTACTACAATTTGCAGCAATACAAGAATA
The DNA here is from genome assembly GCA_963519425.1 of uncultured Capnocytophaga sp. Lineage (GTDB taxonomy): Bacteria > Bacteroidota > Bacteroidia > Flavobacteriales > Flavobacteriaceae > Capnocytophaga. The sequence continues at coordinate 7,284 of CAUQNY010000024.1, read as the reverse complement.
TGCTTTCCGACATAAGTAGTATGGAGACCTTAGGCACAGTCATCGACCCTGTGATGAACAACTACCGCGCCTCTTGTTACTATATGTTAGGCGACCGCGCCAATGCAAAAGTCTTTTTCCAAAAAGCAGCTCAAGAAGGCAATGCCGATGCGCAAAAGAACTTACAAAACCTTACCTTTTAAAAAATGGAACCTTACAGAAAACAGATTCTTACCGGAAAAGAGATAGAAGTGATGTTGCACCGCCTAGCGTGCGAGCTGATAGAAAACCACAGCGACTTCTCCAACACCGTTTTCATAGGCATACAGCCTCGGGGTACTTTCCTTGCTCAGCGCTTGGCACACCTGCTCACCGAGGAGTATCATATTGCTAACATCCCTTGCGGGCTTTTAGACATCACTTTTTTCCGCGACGATTTTAGGCGCAATGCCCGTCCGCTAGAAGCCAACTCTACAGCTATCGACTTCATTGTCGAAGACAAAAGAGTTGTATTCATAGACGATGTGCTCTACACAGGGCGCAGCATACGTGCTGCATTGAGTGCCGTCCAATCTTTTGGACGGCCTGCCGAGATAGAACTCTTGGTGCTTATCGACCGTCGTTTCAGTCGGCATTTGCCCATCCAACCCGACTACTTAGGCAAGCAGGTAGATGCTATCAATGAGGAAAGGGTGGTAGTACACTGGAAAGAAAACAACCAAGAAGACGCAGTATACGTCGTCAGCAAATAAATTTAAAACTATGGTAATAGCTATTCTCACTGCTTTCATCGGCCTAAATGTAATGCTGAAACTCAGTTTCTGGAAAGTGTGGCAAACTGGGCTGTTAGGAGTAGTTGTCGTTGGCTTTGTTTGGCTAGCTACTGATTTTGCTTCAGAGCAATCGCAAGTAACAATGGATACTATGCTCTCTGACCCAACAGTGTTGAGCAACATCACAGTACTGCTGACCATTGAAACTGCCTTGTGTATGGCGTTTTGCTTTTCATCGCTTCGTCTGCTGTTCAAGGGCAAAGAGAGTCGCTGGCAAAAAGCGCTCCATTGGTATCCCCACTTATTGCTGTTCCCCGCCTTGTTCTACGTGCTCAGCCAGAGCATCTTCTACTACACAGGCGTTCCGTTTGAACATATCGGTATAGGGGTAGGATTGGGAGCCGCCCTACTGATAGTAGTAGGAGCTTGGGCGCTGAAAGAGCTACTTCCTGAAAAGGATTTGCGTTTGGAACTTCACTTTTTGGTGAGCCTTCTCATCACACTTTTAGGACTGATGGGCACTGCCAACGGCCAAATCATCTACGTGCCACAAGCCGAACCTATACAATACAAGGTGCTGGGAAGTATCTTTTTATTCTTCTTAACACTCTTTGGAATAGGATTTGTATGGAACTTTCTGTATTGGAAAAGAAAGAAGTTTAAACCTTAAATATTTTAGTAATGAAAAAACTACTGATAGCTGCCTCATTGGGCATTTTTGGACTTGGTGTGCTACAAGCACAAGTTACATTTAACCAAGAAAGCAATATTGCTGAGGCGATGGAACTGAAAAAGGAGGTCGCTCGTACCGAGAGTGCCTTTCAAGTCCAAATCTACAATGGCAACATCACCGAAGCTAACAAATCTCTGTTGGAAGTAAAAAACAGTCTGAAGCAGTACCCTGCCCTACTGAGTTTTGAGTCGCCCAACTACAAAGTGCGCATAGGTAGCTTCCGCACACGTATGGAGGCAGAAAAGCACTTGAACGAAATCAGGAAAACCTACCCTGCTGCGTTTGTTGTCGGACACAAATAGCACCAATAGCCAACCAAACTAAGGAAAGTTATGTTCCAGAAAAACTCCCTCCGATTTCAAATCTTTTTGAGTATGACCCTCTTGGTGGTAGTCTCATTTGCCATTCTGGCCTTTGTGCTGGTTGGGCAATACCGCAAGCAAGCCCTCGAATACCACGACGAACGGCTGATTGACAAAGAGAACCAAATCAAGATGCAGATTCATTATGTGTTTTCGCAAACTACTTTCCCTGTAGAGACGCTCTATCTTCCTCTCATCTTTAGGGAGGACATCTATACGATTGCCAACATCCAAAACCTAAACTTTGCTCTGTACGATCTTGATGGAGTACTGCTGAAAAGCTCAAAAGCCTCTCTCTCTCCCGACCAAGATGCACTTTTCATTCCTCCACATATTCTTGAACAGCTATCTAGCACCTTAGACAAACGCATTGCAGAGCAACACGAATTTGCAGGACGTGGCTACCAAACCTCCTATTCATACCTCACTGACCTGCAATTCAAACCTATTGCTATTCTGAACATTCCGTACTTCGAGAACGACACGTTCAACGAGCGCGCGTTGGAAGGCTCGCTCTACAATCTAGCGATAGTTTACTTCTCACTTCTAATCATTGCGCTATGGGTAGCCTATTTGATTTCAAAATTTATCACTAAGTCGTTAAAAACTATTGAACGCCGCTTAGTAAAAACGCGACTGCTCTCTAGCAATGAGAAAATCATTCTTAAATCGGCTCCTACCGAGATTAGCGAGCTGGTGAATGCGTACAATGGTATGATTGACGAGATAGAGAACAGCAAAGCACTCCTTGCACAGTCAGAAAGGGAACAGGCGTGGCGAGATATGGCCAAACAGGTAGCACACGAAATCAAAAACCCACTGACCCCAATGCGCCTATCAGTGCAGAGCTATCAGCGCAAGGCTAACCGCGAACCCCAACCTACAGAACAGACTAACGAGTTCTGCGAATCGCTCATTCAACAAATTGACATTTTGAGCAACATCTCCACAGCCTTTTCTGCCCTTACAAATATGCCAGCCAAGAACGACGAAACATTCAACTTGGTGCCCGTCATCAAACGAACACTAGACATTTTCAACACCAGCTACCTTCACTTTAGTGCTTCGCAAGAGGAAATTGTTTACACTTTTGACAAAGACCAACTGGGGCGTATAGTTACTAATCTGGTGAAGAATGCCCTTCACGCTACCGAGTACACAGCATCTCCGTCTATCAAGGTAAGCCTTGTACAGACCGCTACAGAGGTAATTCTTTCTGTAGCCGACAACGGTATTGGCATAGAAGAATCCTTCCACGACAAGATTTTTGAACCCAAATTCACTACTAAAAGCAGCGGTAGTGGACTAGGACTCGCAATGGTAAAGAACATTGTCTTGTCGTACAATGGGCATATCCAACTAACTTCAGAAGTGGGGGTTGGAAGCACCTTTGTTGTGAGCTTACCACGCGTAAAAAAGAAGTAATACTTTCTTTTCTCCTCCGTTTCTTATTAGATCTTTCTTTGCTAAAAAGATGATGAAAAAGAGAAAAGTCTATTTTATTTTTACCGTTCTTCATTCTTCATTAGCGTTTAGCTTTTCCTTTTCTTCTAAATTTTCTTAAAAATATTACTTCCAAAAATTGGCAGTTTAAATTATTTGCCCTATCTTTACGCCCCAATTTAAATTTTAACCTATCAATACCAATGGATTTAGTACGTCTTTTCTTAAAAAGAATTGCCTACAACCAATCCCAAAGCGATAGTTTTACACTGATTATGCACGAGTTAGAGTCCGATCTAAAATTGCCCATCATTATTGGGGCTTTTGAGGCTCAGTCTATAGCTTTGGAATTGGAGAAGAGAAAAATTATACCTCCCCGACCTCTGACCCACGATCTTTTTAAAACGCTGGCCGATAGCTTCAGCATTCACATTAAACGCGTGGTGATTTACAAATTGGAAGATGGTATTTTCTTCTCGAATATGCTTTGCTCCCAACACGGAAAAGACTGTACTATTGATGCCCGTACAAGCGATGCTATCGCTCTTGCCCTGCGCTTTAATGCTCCTATTTACACCTATAAGGACATTATTGAAAAGGCAGGAATTTACATTCCGCTGCTGAACGAGGAAAAACACAATATAGTAAGCCCTTCGCTGGACGAGATTGAGGAGGAGTCAGACTCTACACGGCACCTATACTCTAAATACTCAGTTCCAGAACTCAAAAAGATGCTAAACGATTGTATAGCCGATGAGGATTACGAAATGGCAGCCCTCTTACGCGATGAAATCAGCAAGCGAGACAATACTTTTTAAATCGAAAGCAATTAATTTTAATTTAGATGAAAGAAATAATAATCACTTTGGGAAGTGCTTTCTTCCTTTCAACATTTAGCGCTAATGCACAAGAAGTGCAGACGGCGACTACAGAAACCTTAAACATTGTTGCTAGCCAAGGATTTACTTTTGAAGGCTTTGGGAGGGGTGTTTTAGGAATGGTTTCTCTACTACTTATCGCCTACCTATTTAGCAACAATCGTCGCAATATCAACTGGCGTACGGTGGGCATAGGGTTGCTACTACAGCTTACTATTGCTATTGGTATTCTAAAAATAGGATGGATACAATACGCTTTTGATGCTATAGGCAGTATTTTCGTACTTATCTTAGACTTTACCAAATCGGGGAGCCAGTTTTTGTTAGGCAGCCTATTAGACACTCAACAATTTGGCTATATCTTTGTTTTCCAAGTGCTGCCGACTATCATCTTTTTCTCTGCCCTCACCTCTCTTTTATTCTATTTAGGGGTGATTCAGTTCATTGTTCACGGAATGGCTTGGGCACTAACCCGATTGTTAAAGATTTCTGGAGCGGAAAGTCTTTCGCTAACAGGGAATATTTTCTTAGGGCAAACAGAATCGCCACTAATGATTAAGGCCTATTTGCCTAAAATGACGCGCTCAGAAATTCTTTTAGTGATGATTGGCGGAATGGCTACAGTAGCAGGTGGGGTAATGGCTTCTTATATACAATATCTAGGAGGCGATAACCCAGAGATGCGTTTGCTTTTTGCGCGACATCTTTTAGCGGCTTCGGTAATGGCGGCTCCTGGGGCTATTGTAATTTCTAAGATTCTTTGCCCAGAAACAGAACAGTTCTCTAACGACTCGCACGTTTCGATGGAGAATGTGGGCTCTAACGTATTAGACGCTATTGCCAACGGGACTTCTGATGGGCTTAAATTAGCTTTGAACGTAGGGGCTATGCTATTGGTATTTGTAGCAATGATTGCTATGATCAATTGCATCTTCGGTTTTATAGGCAATTTGACTTCTTTAAACAGTTTTATAGCAGCTAATACTCCTTACCAATCAGGACTTTCATTAGAGATGATTCTGGGAACTATTTTTTCACCTGTAATGTGGCTAATAGGGGTAGCCAAAGAGGATGTAATGCTAATGGGGCAACTCTTAGGGATAAAATTAGCCTCATCAGAGTTTGTCGCTTATACTCAGTTAGGTATTTTGAAAGATATGAGCAGTACTCCCCACCTGATGTTTAACAAGTCAATTATGATAGCTGCCTATATGCTTTGCGGCTTCGCAAATTTTGCTTCAATAGGCATTCAAATAGGAGGAATAGGTGCCTTGGCTCCTAACCAACGTAAAACTCTCTCAGAATTTGGATTACGGGCTGTTTTGGGAGGCTCGTTAGCTTCACTTATGTCTGCTAGCATAGCAGGAATGATTATAGGGTAATTATAAGATAATTATACATTAAAAACAAACCGAACCAAAGAGGCCGCCGAGAGGTGTGCCTCTTTCTTGTTTTAAAGAGGTAACAAGGTTGTAACCTGTGGTTACAACTTTTTGCAAAGGTGCCAAAAAGGGTGCACCTTTGCAGCGTAAAACAAACGACAAGCAATTAAGAGATGAAGCGCGCCATCTGCTTAATGGTAAGTCGCCTTTAAAACAGAATTAAAATGCAAAAAGAAAGAATACCAAGGGTATTTTCTACCTTGCAAAAGGCACATCAGAAGAAATTTGCGCAAGCTATCGAGTATGCTAAGCGCGCAATGAAGGACGAAGCTCTGAAGTCCTTTTACAGCGAGGAAGCCCATAAGAAGCCTAGAACTTGTGCCTTCGGAATGGCTATTTCTCACTTCTTCAAGTTGCACTCTCAAGGAGGTACAGGTAAAAGCTCTGAGGAAGAATAGCCAAAAAAAGCAGCCCTCCCACAAGTTATTGCGGGAGGGCTGCTAAAATTTAGTATCTATTGTCTTATTCTGCTGATTCAGTTTTTGCTTCAGTTATCACAGCATCAACTTTTACATCAGAAGTAGTTGCTTTTTTTCTACCACGACGAGTAGTTTTCTTCTTAGCATCTCTAGCTGCTACATTGTAGGTAGTGTTGTAGTCTACCAACTCGATAAGAGCCATTTCAGCATTATCACCCAATCGGTTTCCTAATTTGATGATACGAGTGTATCCACCTGGGCGGTCTCCTACTTTCTCAGCAATGCTTTTGAAGAGTTCGGTAACAGCATACTTGTTGCGCAAACGAGCAAAAGCAATACGGCGATTGGCTGTAGAATCGCTTTTAGCTTTTGTAACCAAAGGCTCTACGAAAATTTTCAAAGCTTTTGCTTTAGCCAAAGTAGTGTTGATACGTTTGTGCTCAATTAAAGAACAAGCCATATTGGCAAGCATAGCACTACGGTGTGCTGATTTTCTTCCTAAATTATTAATTTTATTTCCGTGTCTCATTGTTTCTTAATTAAATACGCGAAGAGCGAGTTAATCTTTGTCTAATTTATATTTTGATGTATCCATTCCGAACTCTAAGTTCTTGCTTGCCACCAATTCGTCTAATTCGATTAATGACTTTTTACCAAAGTTTCTAAACTTCATCAAGTCGGCTTTGTTAAAGGCCACCAAGTCGCCAAGACTTTCTACTTCGGCAGCTTTTAGACAGTTAAGAGCACGAACAGACAAATCCATATCTACCAATTTAGTTTTAAGAAGTTGTCGCATACGCAAAGATTCTTCGTCGTAAGCGTCTGTTTGAGCTATTTCATCAGCTTCAAGAGTGATGCGCTCGTCAGAGAATAGCATAAAGTGGTGGATAAGGGTTTTAGCAGCCTCGGTAAGAGCTAACTTAGGGTGTATAGACCCATCGGTCTTGATTTCAATGACTAATTTCTCATAGTCAGTCTTTTGTTCAACACGATAATTTTCAATGGAATACTTTACGTTTTTGATAGGTGTAAAGATAGCATCGGTAGCGATAACACCTATTGCAGCGTTTGGTTTTGCATTATCTTCTGCAGAAACGTACCCGCGTCCTTTTTCAATGGTAATTTCCATATTGAAAGAGGCAGTAGTTTCCATATTGCAAATAACCAAATCTGGGTTTAGTATTTGAAAACTTGATAGGTTTTTTTGAAAATCACCGGCAGTCAATTGTTTTTTACCAGAAACAGTAATGGTAGC
>CAUQNY010000023.1:0-28562 GCA_963519425.1 uncultured Capnocytophaga sp. | reverse complement strand
CGTTGGTTCCGTCAGTTCCTTTTGCTTTGATGTTTGTTTTTTGTCCGTTTACTATCCAATAGCCGTCAGGTGAAATGGTAGGAGTAATGCCATCTTTCCCATCTTTCCCATTGGTTCCGTTAGTGCCATTTTGTCCGTTGCTTCCGTCAGTTCCTTTTGCTTTTATGTTTGTTTTTTGTCCGTTTACTATCCAATAGCCATCAGGTGAAATGGTAGGAGTGATGCCGTCTTTTCCGTCTTTACCATTACTTCCGTTGGAGCCATTGGTACCATTAGTTCCGTCAGTTCCTTTTGCTTTGACATTTGTTTTTTCTCCGTTTATCACCCAATAGCCGTCAGCAGAAATGGTGGGAGTGATGCCATCTTTTCCGTCTTTGCCATTGGTTCCATTGCTACCATTAGAACCATCTTTTCCTTCCGCCTTGATGCCTGTATTGGTTTCACCGATGTACCAATAGCCGTCTTTGATGTTTGGTAGGGGAGCATCGGCTCCATTTTGTCCATTAGCTCCTGTTTCGCCTTGCAGCCCACGCAAACTGATAGGAGATCCCCAACCGTCAGCTGTTTTAGCTCCATAGAGGTTGGTGGTCAAGAGGTCTAAGTAGTAGTCTCCTTTATTTCCTAAGGTAGCTGCAGGGGCTCCTTTACCTGAGAGGATGGCATTGCCACGTTCGCGAACTACTTCTACGCGCTCCTCTATGGTTTTGGTGCATTGTACAGTGGTAAGGCTTATACCTCCTAATATTGCTAATAGTAAAACTTTTTTCATAGGATGAATTTCTTAATGAATTGTCTTTTTGTGTAAGATAGATATAACAAAAAGTGTGCCATATCTTTTATTGTAAAGTAAGGACACAAAAAAGCTGCCTCAAGATATATCAGAGGCAGTTTTTGTGAATAAGTTATGAGAAGAATCTTATTTCCAGTCTTTTTTCTTTGATGTTTTTCCGATACCTGGGTTGAAGGTATTGGTAGGGTCAAGGCTGTTGTAGAAGCTTTTGAGATTGTCGTTAGCGTGATAGAGGTGCCCAACGTTGTGTTCGGCAGGGTATTGAGCTCCGCGCTTGTCTAATAGCTTGAGCATTTCTTCTTCTATCTCTTCGCAGTTGTACCCTTTTTTAATTACGTAGTCTTGGTGGAATACGTGGCACATAAAGTGTCCGTAGTACAGCTTATAAAGAATTTTGTCGTCTAGTTCAGGAGGTAGTTTTTCAAACCAATCTTCGTCGTTTCGGCGCAAAGCAATGTCTAAGGCAACAATATCTTCCACCTCTTTTTCGTGAACAGAACGGTAGCGAATTGCTGCTGAAGCAACTGCAAAACGCAACAGCATTGCAGCTTGAGCTAAAGAGGCATCGCACTCGGTGTAAGCTCCTTTGCTGCTGTCGGAAAACTCTTTTTTTAGATAGGTACGCGCCTCATCTACTCCTTTTCCTCCCATTTTCAAGATAAGGTGATGTTCATACTGGTTGCGGTAGTCTAGGAGTATTTGAGGTAGGTGTTTTGGCATTAGTTTAGAGGTGAATTGCAAGAACTTTTCGCTAAAATGGTTTGGCATAAAAGGAATTTTCTTAGCAATACGGTCGCCCCACGCTTTCATTGAAAACAATCGGGGGAGGTACTGGGTACCTACATTTTTAATGTACCAAAAGGTGTCTTTTCCGTATTTTGCAGCAATGTCAAAAGCAGTGCGGTGTATGTATTCGCCAGAGATGGGGATTTCTTCAAATGTGCCTAACATATCGCGACGCAGCTTGGTTAAAACTGCTGTGTCGTTAGTGCCTATGTAGAAGACAGCTGTATTTTTTTCAGCAGCAAATGTGTCTACACGTACAGCAAATACCCCTAAGCGGCCAGCACTTCCTGATGCCTCGTAGAGGCGTGCAGGGTCGGCATTGAAACGAGCAGGAGTATCAGCATTAATTTCGCGTACGTGATTGCAATAGTTGTGGTCGTGTCCTTTCTTCCCTGTAGAGTGGATATCTTTACTTTGATATTTTCCTTCTTGTAGATTGGTGAGGATTTCTTGTGGAGAGTTTCCTAAATCGATGCCTAAGTGGTTTATGAGCTCTAATTTACCGTCGGCATTGCGCTGTGCATAGAGTGCCATTTCGGTGTAGGCAGGGCCACGCTGTACTAGTGAACCTCCTGAATTGTTGCATACTCCTCCAATTACTGAAGCGCCAATGCAAGAAGAGCCTATCACTGAGTGGGGTTCACGGCCGTAGGGTTTCAGCTCTTGTTCTAAGTGGTTCAAGGTAGACCCGGGTAGGCAGATAGCTTGCTCGCCATTGAGGATAAGTTGCACATTGTCGTTGCGCATTGTGTTAATTATCACTACATCGCGGTCGTAGTCATTTCCAAAGGGGTTTGAACCTCCAGTGATTCCTGTGTTGGCAGCTTGAGAGATGACAATAACATCGGCTTCCACACATACTTCCAAAACTTGCCATTGTTCCCATAAAGTAGCAGGGCGCACTACGGCAAGGGCATTTCCTGTACCAAAACGGTATCCTGTGCGGTATCTTTCGGTTTGAGAAGGGTCGGTAATAACGTACTTTGCGCCAACAATGTGGCGCAAAGTTTCTAATAAATTTTGAGTGCTCATTATCGTTTGGATTTATAAGTAACAGCTAATCCGAATTGAGGTTGAGAAATAAAGTCGGTGTGGATAAAGGGGCTCACACTTAATCGTTCGTCTACATTGAACTGTTTCAAGTGGGCATCGACATTCGCCTCAATGATATTCAAGGCGTATAAGCCAATTCCTATCAAGATAGAAAGCTCTTTGTTGCGTCGGTAAAACTGAATTCCACGACGGAGTCCATCAATGCTTAAGCGGGGTTGTCCATCGCTTCGGTTGCCATAGAACTCATCGTCTGTATACCCTTGCTGGCGGCGTTTGTAGGCCGACAGATAGCGGTCGTATTCCTTGGAGTTCTGGATGTAAAAATACACAGGGGTTCCAATAGCGATGTACACCAAAGGTACTTTCCAATAACTTTTATTGTAAATTTGCCCAAGTCCTGGCAGTACTGCTGAATAGAAAGCTGCTTTGGCAGGCGAAAGGGGATCGGTGTTCCAACTGACCTTCTTCATATTGTTTTGCATTACAGCTACTTGTACGGAGTCAGGAGGGGTAGCTACTACTTCCTCTTCGGTTTGTGCGTACCCCCATCCCATCCCCCATAAAAGGGCTATGGTCAAAACAACTTTTTTACTCATCTTTCTTGAACAATAAACTTTGGATGCGTTTGAAATCTTCTTCTGAGGCAAAAGGGATACTAAGGGTTCCTTTGCCATTTGAGGCTATCTTTACAGCTACTTTGGCACCAAAAAAATGGTTGAAAGAACTTATGTTTTCCTGAATGTAGGTAGGAAGTGCAGCTTTGTGGCTTGTGTTACTTTTAGGGATTTGGATGTTTCCCACATCGGTAGTAGGTTCTTCAGGGTTCTGCATACGCCTAACTAACTCTTCAGTATCGCGTACTGATAGGTTGTCGGCTATAATGCGCTGGTAGACCTCTGCTTGCTGTTCAGGGTCTTCAATAGGAATGATTGCCCTACCGTGCCCCATACTGATGAAGCCATCACGAATGCCTGTCTGCACAATAGGAGCTAATTTTAGCAAACGCAGATAGTTAGTAATAGTAGAGCGTTTTTTTCCTACACGTTTGCTCATCTGGTCTTGAGTAAGGTTTACTTGCTCAATGAGCTGCTGATAGGATAAGGCTATCTCAATAGGGTCTAAGTCTTGACGTTGGATGTTTTCTACCAAAGCCATTGTAAGCGACTCGTTATCGTCGGCAATACGTATGTAGGCGGGAATGGTTTTGAGTCCAGCTAACTTAGAAGCCCGAAAACGTCGTTCTCCAGAAATTAACTGGTACTTGTTTGCTCCTTCTAGTTTGCGCACTGTGATAGGTTGTACTACCCCCAGTTCTTCGATAGAGGAGGCCAACCCTTGTAACTCTTCCTCGTTGAACGAGGTGCGAGGCTGGAAAGGGTTGGTTTCTATTAGGTCAAGTTCTAACTCTATGATATTTCCAACTATTTTGTCGGCATTCTTATCGTTAATTGAATTGATAGCCACTTCAGGACTATTGCCTAAAATAGCTGAAATCCCTCTCCCTAACGATTGTTTTTTTAAAGGTTTCGTCATCTATTCAGTTTTGTTTTTATCGATAATTTCCTGTGCCAAGCTAATGTGGTTGGTAGCTCCTTTAGAGGCAGCATCGTAGTTGATGATCGTCTCGCCAAAACTAGGAGCTTCGCTGAGACGTACATTGCGCTGAATGATGGTTTTAAATACCATATTGCTGAAGTGTTTTTGAACTTCTTCTACCACCTGGTTCGACAAGCGCAAACGAGGATCGTACATTGTAAGCAATAGCCCTTCGATGTCTAAATTAGGATTGAACGATTTCTGTACGCTTTTGATAGTGTTGAGCAGTTTTCCTAGCCCTTCCAAAGCAAAGTATTCGCATTGGATAGGTACAATTACAGAGTTAGCCGCTGTAAGAGCATTTAGAGTGATGAGTCCTAATGAAGGAGCACAGTCTATCAAAATATAATCGTATTGGTCTTTGATGGGTTCTAAGGCCTTTTTGAGCATAAACTCACGTTCCTCTTTGTCTACTAACTCTATTTCAATAGCCACTAAGTTTATGTGTGCAGCAATCAAATCTAAGTTAGGCGAACTGGTGTGGATGATCATATCTTTGGCCTCCATAGTGTGTTCGAGTAGCTCGTAGGTGCCGTGCTCAACAGAATCTACATCTATCCCTAATCCTGAGGTAGCATTGGCCTGTGGGTCTGCATCAATCAAGAGGACTTTTTTTTCTAATACCCCCAACGAGGCAGCTAAGTTTACGGAGGTAGTGGTTTTGCCCACTCCTCCTTTTTGGTTTGCAATAGCTATAATTTTACCCATTGATTTAGTTTTTTAAAAGTTAAACGGAAGCCCTTGTTTAGCTACTTCGGCTAAAGCAGCTTCATTTTTTTCGGTAGCTTTGGTAATGGCTTTGTTCAAGGTGAGAATTAGAAAGTCTTCTAAGGCTTCCTTGTCTTCTAAAAGAGTGTCGTCTATGCTGATAGATTTGATTTCTCTATTAGCATTAATGGTAACTTTTACGCTCCCATCGGCTGATGTCTCTTCCAAGAATATAGTGCTGAGTTGCGCCTTTGTTTCCTCAGTTTTCTGTTTGATTTCTTGGAGTTTACCCATCATTTCCATCATATTTCCAAACATAGTATGTTATTTTTGAGAGTGCAAAAGTACAACTTTTTTTGAAACATCACACAAAAAAGACTATCAATAATTGTGCGACCATAATGCGCATAAACGTAGTGAGCGGATACACACTAGCATACGTAAGCGCGGGAATTTCGGAATTAGACATTTCGTTGGCAAAGGCTAAGGCTGGAGGGTCGGTAGAGGCTCCTGAAAGGAGTCCGCAAATACCCAAATAGTCTAACTTCGCTTTAAAACGTGCTACCAAAGAAGTAATAATCAGAGGGATAAGGGTGATGAGAGCTCCAATTCCCATCCAATACAATCCTTGTCCGTGTAGGATAGTTTCTACGAAAGTAGCTCCTGCATCTAAGCCGACACTGGCTAAGAACAACACAATACCGATTTCGCGTACCATTAGGTTAGCACTTTGTGATACATAGTGGGTTACTGAGAACTTACCTCCATAACGGCTGATGAGAATAGCAACAATTAGAGGGCCACCTGCCAATCCTAATTTTACAGGTACAGGAATTCCTGGGATGGCGAAAGGAATGCTACCTAATAGTACCCCAAGGGTAATACCCATAAACAACTCTGCAATATGAGGAGTTTGCAAACGGCGTTTGGAGTTGCCGAACTCTTTGCTCACTAGCTGAATGTGCGCTTCATCTCCTATCACTGTAATCGTATCGCCAAATTGCAGTTTGGTATCGGCAGAGGGTACAAACTCTAGGCCTGCACGGAAGACGCGGGTGATAGTTACCCCAAAGTGTTTGCGCACGTCTAATTCGGCAAGTGTTTTGGTGAAGATAGAACGCTGTGTAACATTGATGCGTCGTGAAGTGTAGCGCATATCTTTCTCGTCAGGGAAATAGTCTAAGATAGAAACGCTATCACCTATTAGGTTGAGAAACTTCTCGTTTTCTTTTTGGTTAGCGACTACCAACACAATGTCGCTTTCTTGTATGGTGGTATTGGCATCGGCCATTAGTATTTCGCCTTTTCGGCACATACGAGAAATAGTGAAATCAAAATCAAGGGTTTGTTTGATAACACTTAGTTTTTTGCCAAATAGTGCAGGGTTGGTTACTTTGATAGCAAAGCGGTTGATTACCACTTGATCTTTAGAATGGCGCAAAGAGTTTAAACGCTTTTCAGCATCTAAATTTACTTTCAAGAAAGCTTTGAGTCCTAACATTACTAAGATAATTCCCAAGACTCCAAATGGATATGCTACGGCATAGGCAGTGGAGAGTGTGGGCATAGCGGCAGGGTCGCCTGTGAATACATCTTCTAAGGTAGCTTGTGCTGCTCCTAACCCAGGGGTGTTGGTTACTGCCCCTGACATTATTCCTACCAAGGTACCCATATCAATCTGGGTAAGGTAATGAATTGCAATCACGGTAGCCACACAACTCAAGATAGAGAGCACGGCCAGTAGGTTTAGTTTTATACCTTCTTTTTGAAAAGAAGCAAAAAAGCCAGGGCCTACTTGTAGTCCAATAGTGTAGACAAACAAAATAAGTCCAAATTCTTTTACGAAGTGTTGAATATGTGAGTTTACAGTAAACCCTAACTCGGCCATTGCAATACCTGTAAACAGCACCCAAGCAATCCCAAAAGAGATGCCAAAAAATTTAATTTTTCCTAAAGCAACTCCTATCGCGATGACTACGCTATACACTATCACTGTGTATGCTACACTCTCGTGGTTGGTCATCAAGTTCCAAAGCCATTCCATTTTTAATGTTTAAATTGTTTAATTACTTAATGATTTTTGTTAGTTATTAATTTTCGTTATAAAGGCTTTGACAAAGTCCGAGACTTTGTCAAAGCTCTATTTTTTAATTTGTTAATTGAAAAGTTTTACCCCAAGAATGGATAACGATAATCTACTGGTGGTACAAAAGTTTCTTTGATAAGACGTGGTGATACCCAGCGCAATAAGTTTTGAGCTGAACCAGCCTTATCATTAGTTCCTGAGGCGCGAGCTCCTCCGAAAGGCTGTTGGCCTACCACGGCTCCTGTAGGTTTGTCGTTTACATAGAAGTTGCCAGCTGCGTTTTCGAGGGCTTTTACAGCCTCATCTATTGCATAACGGCAAGTAGCAAACACTGCACCAGTAAGGGCGTATGTAGAGGTCTCGTCTACCAGTTTGAGAGTTTCTTTCCACTTGGCATCGTCGTACACATACACGGTTACTACAGGGCCAAATAGCTCGGTTTCCATAGTAGCATAATGTGGATTGGTAGTAACAATCACTGTGGGTTCTATGAAATACCCTTTGCTCTTATCGTAACCACCGCCCACAAATATTTCGGCATCTTTGTCTTTCTTAGCTTGGTCTATGTATTGGGCTAATTTGTCGAAAGAGTTTTCGTGAATAACAGCAGTGATGAAGTTCTCAAGGTTTTCAGGAGACCCCATTTTAAAAGATAAGACATCTTTTTTCACCAACTCTAAGGTTTCGTCTGCTTTAGATTTAGGTAAGTAGACACGAGAGGCAGCACTACATTTTTGTCCTTGGTACTCAAAAGCTCCACGGGTGATGGCAGTAGCTACTTGGTGTGGGCAAGCGGAAGGGTGGGCGAGGATAAAGTCTTTTCCTCCTGTTTCGCCTACTATTTTAGGATAGTTTCTGTAGAGGTGTATGTTTTGTCCTATTTTCTTCCAGATGTCTTGGAAGACGCTGGTTGAACCGGTGAAGTGTATTCCTGCAAAGTGTTTGCTTGCTAAAAGTGTATCGGTAATCATTACGGGGTCGCCGTGTAGTACGTTGATAACTCCATCGGGTAGTCCGGCTTTTTTGAGTACTTCTACTATCATTTCGGCAGAGAACACTTGTGATGTGCTAGGTTTCCAAACGACTACGTTGCCCATTAGGGCTGCACTAGTAGGCAAGTTGCCTGAGATAGCTGTAAAGTTGAAAGGTGTAACTGCATAGACAAAACCTTCTAAAGGGCGGTATTCTACGCGGTTCCATACACCTTCAGAAGAGTTAGGCTGGTCGGCATAGATATTTGCCATAAATTGCACATTGAAGCGCAAGAAGTCTATCAGCTCGCAAGCGGAGTCTATTTCTGCTTGGTGTACTGTTTTGGACTGAGCTATCATTGTAGCAGCGTTCATTTTTGCGCGGTAGGGGCCTGCAATAAGGTCGGCTGCTTTAAGGAAGATAGCAGCGCGCTCTTCCCAAGCAAGGGCTGCCCATTGTTCGCGTGCTTTTAGAGCAGCATCAATAGCCTGTTGTACGTGTTCTTGTTGGGCTTTGTGATAGATCCCTAGTAGGTGCTTGTGGTCGTGAGGGGGGTGTAGTTCTCCTGTGTTACCAGTACGCACTGCTTCTCCGCCTATGTATAGCGGTGCATCTATTGGTTTGTTCCATAGCTCCTTGTAGGCTTTTAGCACAGCTTCGCGTTCTGGGCTTCCGGGAGCATAGCTCTTTACAGGCTCATTTACAGCCTTTGGTACTTTAAAAAATCCTTTCGCCATAGCAATTAGTGTTTTAAGTTTGTTAATATGTGTTAGAAATTTTCGGCTAAGGTACGACAATTATTTGAACTTACAAATTTTCGTTTAAAATTTGTATGCATAACAGAGTTTCACTCCTTTACTTTTCTTGATAGCTCTATTTTTCTCATTGCTTTCACAACTAAATGTGGGTTTGGAGTGAGTAATTATTTTTTCTGTTTTTAGGCTGTTTGGTAGAAACTTGGTGCAGGCAGAAAGTACGTTTGTTCTTCGCTTCGGTTCCACTATGTCTCCACTATGTCTCCACTTTTCTCCCAATAGATTTTTTTTCTTTTTTGTAGTTAGAGTTTAGATTAGACTGTTTTAGGGGCATTGTATGAAGTTTGTTTTAGGGAATTTTGCTTAGTTTTGAATTGTTTTGTGCCTATATGGAGACGAGTTGCTATAAATAGAAGTTTTGTTGTCTTGAACTAATGTTAATAAAAAACTTTGCCAGAAATCATAGCCCCCAATGCTATAATTTCTGGCAAAGTTAGTTGTTAAGTTAAGGAAAAACTATAAATAAAAACTTCCATTTTCCTTGTTCCGTTTCTCCTCTTTTATCAAACGTTTTGCTTCTTCAACAGTAGTGTTGTATTGTTTAGCTAAATCGTT
Organism: uncultured Capnocytophaga sp.; assembly: GCA_963519425.1. GTDB lineage: Bacteria > Bacteroidota > Bacteroidia > Flavobacteriales > Flavobacteriaceae > Capnocytophaga. Next base: position 19,201 of record CAUQNY010000023.1, on the reverse strand, counting down.
GTGATATCTCTGTGTTTCGGCTTCGCTACCGTCAGGGAGAGTAGTAAATATGTGTATAGGTATTTTTTGAGAGAAATCGGTAGAACTTCTTGCTTCTAACTCATCACCTATTTTATTAAAAGGGTAAAAACCTTTGGATTTTACATCGTTGATGTATTTTGTACCCTTGGTTACGTGGAATAGAGTGATTTGCAAATTGAATTTCACGTAGGCTTTTTTAGGAGAGAAATAACCTTTAAGGCCTAATGGATTGTCAGTAAGTGAGGATACTCTTGTTGAATTGACAGGGTCTACTAATACATTTATCATTACATCTTCGGGGTCTGTGTCTCTGTATTCGTAGTCCCAAAGATCGTCGGTATTGGTTACTGTTTCGTTGTTCTTTGTATTGACATAGCTATCTACTTCAAAGAAATGTTGGTGAATAGGGAGCATTTCGGAAGTGGTAAATTCGCTATTCATTCTTTCTCCTTTGTAATTGTAATAGATGATTTCTAAGGAGTAAACAGTTTTACCGCTATTTTCTATCATCAGGACAGGGTCGTTTTCTGTAAGTATTTTTCCTGAAGCGTCTTTTCGCACCCAGTTTTTACTTGCCTCGTCTAATTCAAAAAAGAATTTTTGGATAGGACTGATGGTACTTACAGGGTCGGCATGGAACAATTTGTCGTGTAGGTGTCCTTTCCTAAAGATGAACTCTACTTTGGTAGGGTCTTCGTGTCCTTTCCCTTTTCTTTCATCGGTAGGGGCAGCAGGGTCTTTGCTACAAGCAGTGAAAATAGTTGTTAGAGCTATGACAGCAAATATGGATTTGAAAATGTATAAGATGTTTTTCATTTTAGTAATGTTTTATTAGTTGTTTTTAAAATATTTGTGGAAGTCTTCGGGACGATTAAACTCTAGCAAAATGCTATAGGTTTGTGTTTCGTGATCGTAGTTGAGGGTTATTTTTGGAGTATTTTTGGCCTTGCTGCTATTTTCTGCTAAAGCGTTGGGGTTGCGATTCCAATATATTGTAGCACCTCCTAACTCTTCTTTTGGAAGAGAATGATAAAATTGTTCTTTTGTAAACTGAGCATAATCATAGTTTTTGTCGTCATTAAATCTTCTATACCTATGAGCTTTGTCGGCAAAAGAGCTAATATATCTATCCAAAAAAGTAATGTTTTCTACTACATTTTTGCTTTTTAAGTCCTCATTAGTATTGTCTACAGGTACTACAGCAATGGTTCCTACCCCTTTGTATCTCTCGTAAGGGCGGATGTCTAAATCGAAAATATCTTCAAAAGAAACAGTTACTTTATACTTTTTAAAATCTCCCATTTCTTTTTGGGCATAATATACTAATTGAGGCTCGAAATCGTCTGTCCATTCGTAGGTTATGCTATGAGTATCCATTCGTGCTACAAAAGCATCTTTTGTCATACCTATGCTTTTGTTTAACACGCCTAATTGCAAAGTACTAAGTGATAGAGTTTCATCTTCGGTGAAGTTGTATTTCTTTTGAATTTTGACAACTTCCTTTACCTCGGTAGTTTTTCCTTTTTGATCGGTGATACTCAAAGAGAAGTTGTAATTTCCTTCTTTAGCATCTGTAGGAATATCAAAATGCTTGTGGATATTACCTCCTTTTAAGCCTTTTAGGTTTGGGAAAGTTTCCTCCACTTTGAAAGTAGAAGCATCGCCTTGGTAGATGATTTTCAGTTGTACATTTTCGATGTTTCCTTCTGCTGTAAGGGTAGCTTGGACGTGTAGTTCGTCTCCAATTTCTCCGGTTTTAGAATTTTTCTCTCCTAATTCTAGATTTTCTATTTTAGGAGCAGCAGCAATAGTTCCCGTCTCATTCTTGTCGTCTTTAGAACAAGAAAAAGAAAGTATCGCAAGGAGTATTCCTAAACTAATGGTGAATAAGTGTGATATTTTTTTCATTTCTGATGTCTTTTTTAAAAGTTATAAATTAATCTTGCAAATACATTTCTACCTAAATCGTGGGCATAATACCTAAAACGATTTGTGTATTCTTTGTATTCGGTGTTTAAAAGGTTTTCGGCAGAAATCCTTATACCTAAGGTTTGATGCGTTCCTATCTTTAAGGTAGTGCCTATGTTGGCCTCAAAAAGGTGATAGGCATCGGGCGTAGTGGGAACTAACTCTTGTGCTGCCTCAAAACGGGTTTGCTTGGCGACAAAAGTATGTCCTACTCCCCACGTTAGGTTTCTAAGGAGTAGCCCATTGTGGTCTATTTGCCACTTCAGTTGCTGACTCACGCGCGGGGCGGGAATAAACGGGAAGTAACGTTTGGTTTGCATCTCATTGGCAAAGACTACTGAGGCTTTCAGTTCATAGCTCAGTTCGTGGTCGCTTTGGTTATGCCATTTTGCTAACTTAACTGCAGCATCGAGGTCAGCACCTCTGAAAAACGCGTTGGCTTGGGTGTACTGAAAGATAGGATACACTCCTGAAAACAGTGTGCGCATCTCTCCTGTAGGATAATCGTAAATGTAGTTTTTTATCCATTGTAGATACATATCTACATTTAGCCGTAGCGCAGGGTGTTTGTAGGCAACAGAGGTAAGCCACTTGAGACCCGTTTCTGATTGCAATGTCTTATCGCCTAAGTCGTAGGTGCCTGCTCCGTGATGCAATCCACTGCTGTACAGCTCGTTTACGTGAGGTGCCCGCCACGCTACTCCTACATTAGTACTCAAATCAATATATTTATGACTGCGGTATAGTACTCCTGCAGTGTAGGTAATATTGTGGAACTGATGCTCGCCTCCGTAGCGCACAGAGAACATATCGTAGCCGTCGGCATTGAGGTATTTGTAGTCGTACCTAAGTCCTACTTCGGCCAACCACTTTTTGTAATCGTAACGCTGTATTCCGAAAGCACCATAACTCAGCGAAGCAAAGTTAGGAATTACAGGTACTACTCCTGTACCAGGTTGGTTGTAGTTATCTTGCTTTCCTAAACTGCCTCCTATCATCGTTTGCCAATGGCGGTAGCTATTTTCCCAGTCGATATCAAGAGTGTGGGTGCTCAGCTCCATATTTAGGGCAGGAATGAGTGTTCTGTCCAATCGGCGCACACTGAACTCTTGGCGTATGTCTTTTTGGAAAGCATATTGTGCGGTGAGTTTTCCTCCGAAAGGCAAATAGTAAAAGGCTTTGGCTTTCAGCAGATGATGTACTACCTTCTGTTTAGGAGCATTGATAGCATATGAAAATGGATAGGTAGTAAGCGGTTTTCCAATCTTGAATCTCTTTAACAAATCGGTTAAATTGCCAATGTGAGACCCATAGAATACACTACTTTCATTCTCATAACGGCTGTAGAAAAGCTCTGCAGTACCTTGCTTTTGTTGTACTCCTGTAGCTACCGAAAAGTTAGCTTCTCGGGCTGCTGTATTGTTCAACAAATAGTTGGCGGTACTGAGGTCGCCAGAGCGTTTTAGGGTACCTTGCACTCGCCACGCCCACGAATGGAGCTTAGGAATTGAGCCATCCACGCTTGCAGTGATAGCAGTCTTTCTGCTGTTGGACGCAAATGAGGGAAGCACTCTACCGTGCAGCCCATCGCCATAAGGCAACTTTTTGGGAGCTATAAGAATGACTCCTCCTAAAGCATCTGACCCATAGCGTACTGCATCAGCTCCTTTTACGACAGTTATTTGGTCAGCAACCATAGGGTCTATTTCAGGAGCGTGGTCAGCCCCCCATTGTTGTCCCTCTTGACGCACCTCGTTGTTGAGAATCAAGATGCGGTTGCTGTGCAAGCCGTGAATTACAGGTTTGGCAATGGTAGCTCCTGTTTGTATCATTGAGACACCAGCTACTTGGGTAAGCACTTTTGCCAACTCGTCGCCGGAGTGTTGCGCAAAAGCTTCTCTTTTGATAACGTTAACGATACAAGGCAATTTGCATTCTACTACAGAAGTGTTATGGCCAACGACCGTTACTGCAGATAACTGATTGATAGTTTCCTTCATCGTTACCTTGTAAGGCTTTGCCATAGGTACACTAATGGTTGCTTCGTAATCGTGATAGCCAAGATAAGTGATTTTGATAGGATAAACTCCTTTGGTTGTTTTCTCAATAATTACATTGCCATTGCTATTGGTCAGGTAGTGTTTGCCCATAAAGTGCACCACTGCTCCTGCCAAAGGCAATTGCTGTGTGTCTTCTACTTGTACTTCTACTTGCGCTTGGCCAAAAGCCGAAAGTGCGCACGAAAGCACCAGCAGAAGAGATAATATCTTTTGCATAAAAATGATTTTGAAAATTAGCCAATATGTGAGTTAGTTGATTTGCTAATTGACAAATCAACAAATTAGCTAACAGGCAGGAGGGCCTCTTGTGAAAACAGTAGTTACTGTTTGAAGAATGTTTTTTTGAAAGAAGAAAAAAGTTACCTCAGTAAATATTTTGCTTAAGAAATAGATGAAAGCTGAGGTAATAAAATACTGATGTAGTTGTAAAAAGATACAATCGTGGTGAGTGTCGGTAGCAGAGAAATGTGATTTGTGTTGGCACTCGCTTCCTGTAGCAATAGTACATAACTCTTTCCTTGTGTGGTGATTATGAAAGTATTCGCCCACAGGAAAGGCTACCTTTAGCATACAAAGTAGCAGCAAAAAGGCAAGAAAGCGTATATGTACAGATTTCTTTTGTATCATTCCAGCTGCAAAGTTAAAAAATAATTTTGAATTAGCCTTTATAAGGGATAATTTTTTTAGGTAAAATATGTGAAGTTAAGCTAGCTTTGGCTTTTAAGGCTATGAGTTCGGTAGGGATGGGAGCAGTGTCAGAAGACTGAACTAGAGTATAAAAAACAATGAGGCTGCCCAAACTAGGCAGCCTCATTGTAAGCTAATTGTTAAGCAATACTATTGGAACATTTCTTTTAGTGTTTCTAATTTGTTTATCTGTTCTTTTACGCTTTCAGTCTCTGGCAATGTTTTCTTGATATTAATTCCTTGGTTTAAAACATCTAAGAGCATTTGTTTAGCTGTAGGATTTTCCATTTCTTTAGCAATTTCGCTTAAAGATGTTACGAGTGTTGTAACATAGGATGTGTTGTCTAGACTCATTGCCCATAAGTAGCCTTTTTTGAACTTGGTAGCTGTTTCGGGATTGTCGCGCTCGAAGAAAGGATAGTAGACAAAGTAAGGGAGGATGGTAGGGAGGTATTGTTCCATTTTGTTGTCTACAATTACCTCTGACAAGCCGGCTAACTGGTCGGTATCAAAATCTTCGGGTTTGCCTTTCTCTAAAAGAGCTTTGGCGCGAGATGGCTCGGTGCGAGCTATCCCATTGATAGCGGCATTTTGCACAGCACGTGAAGGTGCATTAAGTTCTTTTTCAAAAAGAGAGGTGTATTTCTTTTTGTCTTTGGAAGTAGCTAATACCCACATAGCAGCTGATTTAGCTAAATTTTCAGGGTCGGAAGTAGCGATTTTTTCGACTGCATTCATCTCATTAGTATCAAGATCGTAATCAGCGAGTTTTTGCAAAGCTGCTATCCTAACTTGGAAATAAGGGTCTTTTAGAGCCGCAATCAAAATGTTTTTTCCTTCGGGAGCTTTTGGAGCACTCACGGCTTGCATACGACTTTTAAGGTCTTTGGCATGTTGTATTTGGAAAAGATGTTCGTCCCAAGTCTTTTGGTATTGTTCATTCATTATAACGATGCCTTCGGGGTTAATGTCAACTAACTGAGGCGCATCGTTCATAGGGAAAGAGAAAGTATTTTCTTTGCGAGCTTCTACCCAAACGCTGTGCCGAACAGCTTTTCCATTGTGATAGATATCAATGTCTAAAGGAAACTCAAAGAGTATCTTTTCATCTTGCATTTGCAATACTTTTAGGGAGAGTTGGCCGTTGCTGAATGTTTTTTCGACATTTACCACAGGGTTTCCGTTGCCAAAATACCATTGGTTAAAAAACCAGTTGAGGTCTTTTCCACTAATTTTCTCGAATGATAGGCGCAACTGATGTGCTTCTCCTGTACCATAGGCATTTGTTTTCAAGTAATCGGTGAGAGCGCCAAAGAAGGCTTCGTCGCCCAAGTAGTGGCGCAACTGATGTAGGATAGCCCCTCCTTTGTTATAAGACACCAAGTCGAACATATCTTCGCGAGAGTCGTAACCGAAGCGCACCAAATCTTTGGTAAAATCATCGGGGCGGTGTTGGTATTGTAGGGTGCTGTTCGTCAAATGATAGTCGGCTGCATCTTTGCCATATTTGTGCATTAGCCATAGGTATTCGCTATAATTGGCAAAAGATTCGTTTACGGTGAGGTTTGACCAGCTTTCGGTAGTTACTAAGTCGCCAAACCAATGGTGAGCCAACTCGTGGGCGATGATAGGCTCCCAGTAATTCTGATCGGCTAGGGATTCGGCTGTTTGGTAGGCATTTTCGGCGTGGCTTACAGCGGTAGTGTTTTCCATAGCCCCGCTGACGAAATCGCGGACTACCATTTGTGCATATTTAGCCCAAGGGTAGTCGTATCCAAAACGTTTAGAGAAGAACTCAATCATCTCGGCAGTGTGTCCAAAAATCTTTTTGGCTACTGGTGCATATTCTTTTTCAACATAGTATTCGATAGGCACTTTGCCACGCCAAGGAGTATCTTTTACGACAGCAAACTCGCCAGCACCCATAAAGAAGAGGTAGGGAGCGTGAGGTTTTTCCATCACCCAACGATCGGTGCGTAGGTTGCCTTTCTTTAGGCTACCTTTTAAAATCCCGTTGGAAAGTGTTACGAAGCTGTTGGGGACCGTTATCTCGATTTCTTGAGTTGTTTTTTGGTTAGGCTTGTCGATAGTAGGGAACCAGCAAGAAGAGCCTTCGGTTTCGCCTTGTGTCCATACTTGTCGCATAGGGCCATCTTTTTCGGCAGTAGGGTTGATGAAATAGAGACCTTTGGCATCGCTAATAGCACGGCTACCTTTGTCGGTTACTTTTTCGGGTTGAGCGGTGTACTGGATGTAGACGGTGTATTTTTCGTTTTTCTGATAGGTTTTGTTGAGTTTGATTCTTAGCATATCTTTCTTGTAAGAGAAAGAGAGAGGCTGCTGTTTTCCATTCAGGTCTAAAGCAACTTTATGGATAAGCATAGCCTTGGCGTCTAGGATGAGGCTATCGGTAGGGTAGAAGTAGGGTGCTGCGGTAAGCCATTCTTCTCCGTTAAGCGTTTGGTTGTTAAAGTTAAAACTAACTTTCAGTTTGGTGTGTTTTAGGGCAGTTTTTTTCTCTGGAGTTGCCCTGTAGAGTGTTCTGCCCGAAGTGTCGGTTTGCGCAGAAGCGTAGCCTGCGAGGAGCAAGGCGATAAGTGTGAAAAGTGTCTTTTTCATTTGTTTATTGATTGAGAATGCAAAGGTAGTGAAAAGTTTTAAATCTCAAAATTTTAGCATCTCGTAGCTAAGGAGTTTGTGCTTAATGCCTATTTTTTTGTTGTTTGGTAGAAAAAATGAGGAGTGCTGAAAGTACGCTTGCTCTTCGCTTCGTCTTCGCTATGCCTACACGTAAGTTCCAAGAGGTTGCCTGCAGAAAAAAATCCTTAATTTGGCAGCATAAGTAGAAATGCAACGAATGAGAGTAGGAGCCGAAGGGCAAATGATGGAACAGGATGGAGGCTTCATAAAATGCCGTAAGTGAAGGTAGAAAAAGGGTTTTTCTTCTTGAAGTTTTTGATCTTTTCTTTTGGGTATTTCATTTTTGTTTTTTATCTTTGCAAAAAATAGTCAGAAGGCTATTTTTGAAAGGTTTTTGCTGGTGGTAGATGAATTTATGGATGCGTTTGACAGCTCATGTTGTTAGGTGTTGCTGAATTGGACGACCAATAGAGACTTTTTAACTTTCTCTAAAGTAAATAGATTAAAAGAATGAAGAAAATTTTGTTTGTGGCATCTCTTTCTTTGCTCTTGGGAGCTTGCCAAGAAAAGAAGACCTCTGCCCAGAAAACGACAGAAGAGAACGCAAAAGTGTCTCTTACTTATTCTAATTTGGTAGATACGGCTACACGCGAAGAGGTAGGCAAAGCTCTTGAGGCCGCAGGGATATCGCCATTGAACACAGCTTCCTTTTTGGAAAGTGTATCGCTTTTCAACAGGACAGTAGGAGCCCAAGCGGGTTTGGTGAACGAAGGGTTTACTACTATTGACAGCTTGCTTCCTAAATATGATGAGGTAGCTATACAGAGCATTTGGGGAAAACAATACCCTATGTTTCAGGGGTATAATTGTAGGCTTACTGCCTTTACTCTCTTGCGAGATCTTATTGCTTTTCCTACTGCCCCTGAGCAAGGAACAAAGGGAGAAAGCGAAGTGCTTTTTATAGACCAAGAGTCGTTGAGCAATGCGCCTAAAAAACTATTTACTCCAGAAGAAGAGTCGTGTTTTTTCACTCTTTTTAGAGAACTTCCTACTATTGATACTAAGGATGTAAATGTGCATTTGCAGACATTGCAACGCTGTTGGAAAGAAAGGGGAATAACCTTTCGTTATCCGCAAGACCATAGTAAGGCATCGCTTATTTCGGTAGTGTTCCACTCGCAAATTTCGCCTGAGGAGAATTTTCTTTTTGTAGGGCACGTGGGGGTATTGTTGCCTTTTGAAGATGGACTTCTCTTTGTTGAAAAGTTGGCTTTTCAGGAACCTTATCAGGTGATAAAATTTGCTAATCGCGGTGCGGTGAGCGATTATCTGATGAATCGTTATGATGTGGAATGGGAACAGCCTACTGCTATTCCGTTTGTTATGGAAAATGACCAATTAATAGAAGGCTATCGACCTAATCCGTATAAGAGGCGTTAAATCTTATAGGGTTTAAAATTGTGGATTGATAATTATTTCGTATATTTGCAAAAATAAATTCGTACTATATGAGTGCTATTGTAGCTATCGTGGGTAGGCCTAATGTGGGCAAATCTACCTTTTTTAATCGATTGATTAAACGCCGTGAGGCGATTGTGGATGCTGTGAGCGGCGTGACGCGCGACCGCCATTATGGCAAGACAGACTGGAATGGGGTTGAATTTTCAGTTATAGATACCGGAGGCTACCTTTCGGGGAGCGATGATACTTTTGAAAAGGAAATTAACAAGCAAGTGTCGTTGGCCGTGGAGGAAGCAGATGCTATCATTTTTATGGTGAATGTGGAAGATGGCCTCACAGGAATGGATGAACAGGTGGCAGATCTTTTGCGCAAGAGCCGGAAGCCTGTGCTGATAGCGGTGAACAAGGTGGATAGCAACAATCGGCTCAATGATATGCACGAGTTTTACGCTTTAGGGTTTGAACATTTGTACGCTTTGTCGAGCATTAATGGCAGTGGCACGGGAGAACTATTGGACGATTTGGTGAAGATACTTCCAGAGAGGGAGCGCAAGGAGGAAAGCGAGTTGCCGCGTTTTGCGGTGATAGGGCGGCCTAATGCGGGAAAATCGTCGTTTATCAATGCACTTATAGGCGAAGAACGGTACATTGTTACGGATATAGCAGGGACTACTCGCGATGCAATAGATACTAAGTACAACCGTTTTGGTTTTGAGTTTAACTTGGTAGACACAGCAGGAATTCGTAGGAAGGCTAAGGTGAAAGAAGACCTTGAGTTCTATTCGGTGATGCGCTCTATTCGCGCTATTGAACACTCGGATGTGTGTATCTTGATGTTGGATGCGACACGTGGTTTTGAGAGCCAAGATGCTAATATTTTTTGGTTGGCGCAGCGCAATAGAAAAGGTATTGTGATATTGGTGAACAAATGGGATTTGGTGGAGAAGGAAAACAATACGGCTAAGGCCTATGAGGCAGCTATCCGCAAGGAGATAGAGCCTTTTACGGATGTGCCCATTCTGTTTGTATCGGCTTTAAACAAGCAACGTATTTACAAGGCTATAGAGACTGCCGTAGCGGTATACCAGAACCGCACGAAGCGCATTCCTACACGCCAGCTGAATGAGGTGATGCTCCCTATTATAGAGAACTATCCTCCGCCAGCTATCAAAGGGAAGTATATTAAGATTAAGTTTTGCACGCAACTGCCTACCCCGATGCCGCAGTTTGCTTTTTTTGCTAACTTGCCACAGTATGTAAGAGACCCTTATAGACGATTCATTGAGAATAAGCTGAGAGAGAACTTTGATTTCAACGGTGTGCCGATAGATGTTTATTTCCGACAAAAGTAGGCTTTTAAACAGCTAAAATTTAATACCCATAGCTAGCTGTGCTGAACAAGGTCTGATATTTGAAATGACTTTTGCAGCGATTATGATATATTGGCAGCTATTTTTAGGTAGATGCATTACTAATTACTAACCACACTAAAAGCCAATAATTAAAAACTATTATATTTATGGAACCATCAACAACTAAATGCTTTTGTCGTACTGATTTTACGGCAGAAGATCTGAAAAACATTATTAAGGGGGTAAGAGAGAAAAGCAATGTTGTTTCTCAGAAACAATTTGTAAGTAGTGTTCCCTCTGAACAAGTGGCGGCTTTCCACAAAAAGTACGCTAATTACCAGTTAAATCCTCTTTACATCTACCAAGGGGAGTTGCTCATAAAATATGGAGCATCGGACTTTTATTCCTTGACCAAAGGGACAAAAGTAGCTATCAGAGCAGGAGAGAGTCCTGTGTTTTACACCAAAGACAAGAGCGACTATACGGTGTTTAAGGACGGTTTGTTTCACAACAACACTAATGAAAAAATGGCTACACCAGTAACTTATGCGGCTTTTGCTAAGGAGCTGAATGCCGCATTTCAGAAGTACGAGATTAACACTTGTGTGCGCAAGATTCACTTTTTTGCGCAATGCTATTTGGAAACTTGGCGTTTTACAAAAGCTTACGAGGATACTACTCGTGCCGCAGGTTACAAAGGAGGAGCATCGTTTTTAGGAAGGGGACTCATTCATCTTACTAATGACTATAACTACCTTGCTTACTACGACTACTTAAACAATACACAGTATTGCAAGCTCTATAAAAATAGAATTGGAGAGGGTGTTTTTGACTATATTGGCCGTATACAAGGAGATGCAACCTTGAGAGGAGATGCTCAAAAACTAACCCAAGTGATGGAAGAAGTAAGACGTTTCGCCCCTAAAGTAGCAACTGATATTCATTATGCTGTGGACAGTGCAGGATGGTTTTGGAAAAAGAACAAACTAAATGAACTGGCTGATACGGATGATGTGAGAGCTGTGAGCATTAAAGTAAATGGGGGTACCAATGGGTTACCCGAAAGGATTTACTACACTCAGTTGTTCAAAGATGTAATGAACTTTGACCGTTTGCACAAGAAGTAAAAGACTATCTGTATAAGGTTGGCTTTAGAGTTTCAGTTCTTTCTTTTAAGGAAAACACTTGCCAATAGGGAGTCAAGTGTAGGCTTGAACAACAAATTTGCTCTCTGAACTGTACCGATAGCATCTAAACAAAATTGTAATATTTTTGAAGTGAAAAAGAACATAGCAATATTAATGGGAGGCTTCTCTAAAGAAGCAGAAGTCTCCCTAAAAAGTGCGGCTGTAGTAGCCCAACACTTAAACAAGGACAAATATGTACCTTACCGAGTGCGCATTGATAGAGAACAATGGGTATATGTAGATGACCAAGAGAAGGAATACCCTATCAATCGAGATGATTTTTCGGTAACCATTAATGGTGAGAAAATCACCTTTGCAGCTGTTTTTAATGCTATTCACGGTACGCCAGGGGAAGACGGCTATATGCAGGCCTACTTCCAACTGATAGGCTTGCCTCTTACGGGATGCAGTATGTATGCCTCGGCCTTGACATTCAACAAACGTGATATGTTGTCGGTATTGAAACCATTTGGCATTCAGTCAGCCCCCTCTTATTATTTGAACAAAGGAGAACACTACCAAACAGCAGATATTCTTGCTAAAGTAGGTTTGCCTTGTTTTGTAAAGGCTAACAGATCGGGAAGCAGCATTGGGGTTTATAAGGTGAATGAAGAAGCCAGTCTAACAGAGGCTATAGAGAAGGCTTTTGAGGTAGATGATGAGATTCTGATAGAAAGTTTTTTGAACGGGACAGAAGTTTCGGTAGGGGTTATCAGTTATCGCGGAGAGGTAAAAGTACTTCCTATCACTGAGATTATCTCGGAGAATGAATTCTTTGACTACCAAGCGAAGTATGAGGGCAAATCTAAAGAAATTACTCCTGCGCGTCTTTCTCCGGAAATGACTGCACGAGTAAGTGCATTGGCAGCGCGCGTGTATCATCTATTGAAGATGGAAGGCTACAGCAGAAGTGAGTTCATCATTGTAAGCGAAACCCCTTACTTGTTGGAAATGAATACTACCCCTGGTCTTTCTGAAGCTAGTATTTTGCCTCAGCAAGCCCGTGTGGCAGGTATTAGCTTGACTGAGCTATTTGAAAGTGAAATAGAAAGAGTTCTTGGTTGTTAAACTGTCTATTGTTTAAAAAGTAAGATTAATTGTTAAAATTTCAGTTTTGAAAAGAGCCTTATTTCCAGGGTCGTTTGACCCTATTACCTTAGGTCATCAGGATATAATTACACGAGCCTTAGACCTTTTTGACGAAATAGTAGTTGCCATTGGGGTCAATGGAGACAAGAATTATATGTTTTCAATAGAGCAGCGCAAAGAGTTCATAGAAAAAGCCTTTGCTGATGAACCTAAAGTAAAAGTTACTACTTACCAAGGGCTAACAGTAGATTACTGCAAAGAGATTGAGGCCCAGTTTATTTTGCGGGGTTTGCGCAATCCAGCTGACTTTGAGTTTGAGAAAGCTATTGCTCATACCAATAGGAAACTCTCGAAAATAGAGACTGTTTTCTTGCTGACAGCAGCCCGAACCTCTTTCATTTCGTCGTCGATTGTGCGCGATGTAATTCGCAATCAAGGGGACTATACTGTACTAGTGCCAGATAGTGTAAGGGTAGAATACCCCCATTAGGGAAAGAGTTGATAATAAACTTTAAAACTTAAAATAATATGTGTGGAATTGTAGGTTACTTAGGCAAACGCGCCGCTTTCCCCATCGTGATAGAGGGGCTTAAACGTTTGGAATATCGCGGGTATGACAGTGCAGGTTTTATCTTAAATGCTACTGCTTTTCATACTGAGAAGACAAAAGGGAAGGTGTCAGACTTAGTGGCCAAAGCAGGTACTGATGTGCCTTCTTATGGCTGTGGAATGGGGCATACACGCTGGGCAACTCACGGAGTACCCAACGATGTCAATTCGCATCCTCACCGCTCAAACTCAGGAAAGATAGCTATTGTACACAATGGCATCATAGAGAACTATGAGAGCATCAAACAAAATCTTCTTAAAGAAGGCTTTGTGTTCCACTCAGACACAGATACTGAGGTATTGGTGAACTTTATTGAATATTTCAAAGAAAAGGAACATACTGACTTGGTTACTGCTGTCCGTTATGCGCTCAATGAAGTAGTAGGTGCTTTTGCTATTGCAGTAATGGAAGAAGGTAGGCCAGAAGAAATAGTTGTAGCCCGTTTGGGTAGTCCGCTAGTGATAGGAATAGGTGAAGGTGAGTTTTTTATAGCTTCAGATGCTTCTCCTTTTATAGAATACACTCAAAATGCGGTGTATTTAGAAGATGGCGAGATGGCTACAATTCACCTAAACAAGCCTTTGAAAGTACTGAAAATAGGTAGTAATGAGCAGGTGAGTCCTTTTGTACAACAGCTCAAACTCAATCTTGAAGCTATAGAAAAAGGAGGTTTTGACCATTTTATGCTCAAAGAAATTTACGAGCAACCTAAATCTATACAAGATACAATGCGCGGTAGACTTTTGCCTGACCACAGCACTAAACTGTCGGGGGTAGATGGGCATTTGGAGACTTTTCTCAAAGCTAAGCGAATTGTTATAGTGGCCTGTGGTACTTCTTGGCACGCAGGTTTGGTAGGAGAATACTTATTGGAAGAATATGCACGTATTCCTGTGGAAGTTGAGTATGCATCGGAGTTTCGCTATCGCAACCCCATCATTTATCAAGACGACATTGTAATAGCTATTTCCCAATCTGGAGAGACTGCTGATACACTGGCAGCCCTCAAATTGGCCAAAGAAAAAGGAGCTTTCATCTATGGCATTTGCAATGTAGTAGGCTCTTCTATTGCACGAATCACCGATTCGGGCACCTATACTCACGCAGGCCCCGAAATAGGGGTGGCATCTACTAAGGCTTTCACTACACAACTCACAGTGCTTACTCTTCTAGCTTTGCACTTAGGCAAGAAAAAAGGCACTCTTGCTGCAGAAAAGTATCAGCATCTCTGCCAACAGTTAGAGCACATTCCGCAGCTGTTAGAAACAACCCTTAGAAGGGTGAATGAGAAAGTGGCTGCTATTGCTGAAAGCTACAAGGGAGCCACTAATTGCTTGTACTTAGGCCGTGGCTTTAATTTTCCTACTGCCTTGGAAGGAGCTTTGAAACTCAAAGAGATTTCTTACATTCACGCTGAGGGCTATCCTGCTGCTGAGATGAAGCATGGGCCTATTGCCCTCATAGACGAGAATATGCCTGTGATTTTTATTGCGCCATCTAAAGGACATTACGATAAAGTAGTCTCTAATGCGCAAGAAATCAGAGCTAGGAAAGGTAAAATTATAGCTGTTGTAACCGAAGGAGATACCCAAATGGCAGGCTTGGCTAACCACGTCATAGAAATTCCTGAAATCAGTGAGGCTCTAACTCCTATTTTAGCATCGGTTCCCCTCCAATTGCTCTCTTATTACATAGCTATTAAGCGCGGTTGTAATGTAGACCAACCACGGAATCTGGCCAAATCTGTAACAGTAGAATAATTAGTATGTGAATTTGCTGACGCCAATATTTCGGCGAACATAGTTGGAAATACGATTTTCAGCAGTCAATAAAAAACTGCTTTCTTAACATTATTTAGATGTTGAGGAAGCAGTTTTTATTACTTACTTGGCACTGTTTGTAGGTTGACTTACATTTATTTTATTTGTTTTTAGACATATTTGTTCATTTGTTAATTATTTTTTACTTTTGCATTCTGAATTAAAAAACACGAACCAATGAATACCATTACACGCCTGTTTGATATTCCTTATCACCAACTGTCAACACATCCGTTAGAAAGTACTTTTGCTACTAAATACAATGGGCAATGGGAAAAGACTTCCACTGCCGAGTACATCAAAAAAGCAAACGTAGTAAGCCGAGGACTATTGCGTTTAGGCATTCAGAAAAACGATAAAATAGCTGTTATTTCGAGCACTAATCGCACAGAATGGCACGTGCTAGACATCGGCATCTTGCAAATAGGAGCGCAGAATGTTCCTATTTATCCAACCATCAATTTAGAGGATTTTGAATATATTCTCAACCATTCAGAGTGTAAATACTGCTTTGTTTCTGACCAAGAGTTATGGGAGAAAATTACTTCTATCAAGAGCAAATTGCCCCATTTGATTACTATTTTTACTTTTGATAAGGTGCCTAATGCCCACCATTGGCAAGAAATTTTGAACATAGGGGTAGATGAGAGCAATCAGCCAGATGTAGAGGCACGTAAGGACAGTATCCAGAAGGACGACTTGGCAACGATTATCTACACTTCGGGGACAACCAGTCGCCCCAAAGGAGTGATGCTCTCCCATTGGAATATTATCTCAAATATTCTGAATTGTCAAGACCGTTTGCCCATTCAGAAAGGAGCAACTGCACTGAGCTTTTTGCCTGTGTGCCACGTGTTTGAACGGATGCTTACCTATTTGTATCAATACGACTGCTTGAACATATACTTTGCAGAATCTTTAGACAAAATCAGCGATAATTTGAGAGAAGTGAAACCTCATATGATTACCGTAGTGCCACGCTTAATAGAGAAGATTTATGAGAAGATTTTTGCTAAGGGAGCTGAACTAAAAGGTTTGAAACGCAAGCTCTTTTTCTGGGCATTAGAGTTAGGTTTTGCATATGAACCTTATGGAGCTAATGGTGTGTGGTATGAAATGCAACTGAAAATAGCTCGCAAGCTTATTTTTAGCAAATGGAGAGAGGCTTTGGGAGGACGAGTAGAGATGATAGTATCTGGAAGTGCAGCCCTTTCTACCCGTTTGGCCAAAGTGTTTTCGGCAGCAGGACTTACTATAATGGAAGGCTATGGCCTTACTGAAACGGCACCTGTAATAGCTGTAAACCGTGAGTCGGGGCGCTATTGGAAGATAGGTACCGTAGGCAAACCTGTGAATAATGTGTTAGTGAAGATTGCTGACGATGGCGAAATATTAGTAAAAGGAGAGAATGTAATGTTAGGCTATTACAAAGATGCAGAGAAGACAGCCGAGAGCCTTAGCGATGGTTTTTTCCATACGGGCGACATAGGCGAGTTGGACGCTGAGGGCTTCTTGAAAATCACTGACCGCAAAAAGGAGATATTCAAAACTTCTGGTGGGAAATATGTTTCTCCTCAGCTGATAGAAAACCAGCTAAAACACTCTCGTTTTATAGAAAATGCTATGGTGGTAGGAGAAGGGGAGAAGATGCCAGCGGCCATCTTACAGCTCAACTTTCCTTTTGTGAAAGAATGGGCGCGCAGACATAAAATTCAGGTAGGTAATACGAATGAGGAAATTATAAAGAATGAGACAGTTCGCAGTCGTATAGCTGAAGAGGTAGAAAAGGTGAATAGCCACTTAGGCAAGTGGGAACAAGTGAAACTCTTTGATTTCACTCCTGATGAATGGAGTATAGACGCAGGCCATCTTACCCCAACCCTCAAACTGAAACGCCGTATCATCAAAGAAAAATACATTGATATTTACAACAAGTTTTACAACAAGTGAGAGAGATAACCGACATTACTACTTTTGTTGCTGAGAGGCCAACGGTTATTACCATAGGTACTTTTGATGGGGTACACTTGGGGCACCAGAAAATCATCGGCAAGGTGGTAGAGGCTGCACGCGAGAAAGGACTTTTGGCTACTGTTTTTACTTTTTTTCCTCATCCGAGAAAGGTAGTACAGCACGACCAAAAGCTGAAACTTCTCAACACATTGGAAGAGAAGAAGCAGTTGCTTCAATCCTTGGGGATTGATTTGCTCGTCGTACAATCTTTCAACGAGGCGTTTGCTAATCTCAGTGCAGAAGATTTTGTAACTACCCTTTTGGTACAACGATTAAAAGCCAAGAAGGTAATCATAGGCTATGACCACCGTTTTGGAAAAGGGCGTACAGCTGACATCCATACGATGCGTCTTTTTGGCAAAAAATATGGTTTTGAAGTAGAGGAAATCTCGGTGCAGGAAATAGATGAAGTGTCGGTAAGTTCTACTAAAATACGAGAAGCTTTAAATCAAGGCGATGTAACCACAGCAGCACACTATCTGGGAGTACCCTATATGCTTAAAGGAACTGTGGTACACGGCTTGAAATTGGGGCGAACCATAGGATACCCTACGGCTAACATAGCTATTGCCGAGGACTATAAGTTAGTTCCTAAAGATGGGGTGTATGCTGTTTACAGCTTTATAGATGGACAAAAAGTATACGGGATGATGAGTGTAGGGCAGAATCCTACTATTGAGGGGAAGGGGGCTTCTATTGAGGTTTATTTTTTTGATTTCGATGGAGACCTTTATGGAAAAGAACTCACGCTACATTTTGTAAAGTATCTGCGCGAGGAGCAGAAATTTGCTTCGGTAGCTCTTTTGAAAAAACAATTGGAAAATGACGAAACAGCAGCTAGAAAAGCAATTACGCTATGATAAGGCTTATATGCGTATGGCGATGGAATGGGCTAAGCTTTCCTATTCGCAGCGCAAACAAGTAGGAGCCATTATGGTCAAAGATAGAATGATTATCTCTGACGGCTACAATGGAGCCCCCACTGGTTTTGACAACTGTTGTGAAGATGACGAAGGTAATACGCACTGGTATGTACTTCACGCAGAGGCCAATGCAATTATGAAGGTAGCCGCTTCTACACAGTCGTCTCAAGGGGCAACTTTATACATTACGATGTCGCCTTGCAAGGAGTGCAGTAAACTCATCTTCCAATCGGGGATTCAGCGGGTGGTCTACAAAGAAGGGTATCGCGACAATGAGGGGCTTGCTTTTTTGGAAAAAGCAGGGGTAGAAATAGTTCATTTAGAGGATGTTTAAAAAAATATTTAGGAAGAAGTGTTGTTAATTAGCGAATAATTTGTATCTTTGCGCCCAGAAAAATCGTACATAATAATCATTAAATTAATATTGGAATGTATTTAACAAAAGAAGTGAAAGCGGAAATTTTCAAAAAGTACGCAGGTTCAGAAACCAACACAGGTTCAGCAGAAGGGCAAATAGCTCTTTTCACCCACAGAATCAATCACCTTACAGAACACTTGAAAGTGAATCGCAAGGATTTTAACACCGAGCGTTCGTTGGTGAAGTTGGTTGGTAAACGCAGAAGTTTACTCGATTATTTGAAAAACAATGATATTGAAAGATATCGTGCTATCATCAAAGAGTTAAACATCAGAAAATAATCCAAGACCGAAGGAGGCTTTGCGCCTCCTTTCGTTTGTAAAGCAGTTTTTCATTGGGAACCCCAACAACGCGGCTAACAAAATAACAATTATCAATTAAGAAGTAAGAAATGATTCCAGAAGTAAAAAAAGAAATTATCGAATTAGGCGATGGTCGTACCATCACTATCGAGACAGGCAAGTTGGCCAAACAAGCCGATGGTGCTGTGGTTGTTCAAATGGGAAATGCAATGCTATTGGCCACAGTAGTATCGGCACGAGAAATAAACCCTGAAACCGATTTTCTTCCTTTAACAGTAGATTATCGTGAAAAATTTGCAGCAGCAGGTCGTTTTCCTGGGGGGTTCTTCAAACGTGAAGCACGCCCTAGTGATCAAGAAATTTTAACAATGCGCTTGGTAGACCGCGTATTGCGTCCGCTTTTTCCAAAAGATTATCACGCTGAGACTCAAGTGATGATTCAGCTCATTTCTCACGATGAGAATGTAATGCCTGATGCTTTGGCAGGACTTGCAGCATCAGCTTGCTTGGCTGTATCTGATATTCCATTTGATGGGCCTATCTCTGAAGTTCGTGTAGGACGTATAAATGGTCAGTTTGTAGTAAACCCTAGTCGTGAGCAGTTAGAAGCATCAGACATCGATATTATGGTGGGAGCTTCAAAAGACTTC
>CAUQNY010000022.1:0-30735 GCA_963519425.1 uncultured Capnocytophaga sp. | reverse complement strand
TAACCTACAAAACTGGTGGACACCTGAAGACAAAAAGAACTTTGAAGATGCTACTAAAGCTCTTGCAGCACAATTTGATAAGTACGAACCTGTAAAAGGTGTATTTGTAAATGGTACTTTCACCAGTGGCGAAAACATAGCTGACCTTGGTGGGGTGAATATCGCTTTTGATGCATTGCAAATGTATTTGAAAGATAAAGGACAAGTAGAAAAGATTAGCAACTTTACTCAAGAACAGCGTTTCTTCATCTCTTGGGGTACAGTTTGGCGTACACTTTCCAAAGAGCAGTACCTAACTAATCAAGTGAAGACAGACCCTCACAGTCCTGGCTATTTTCGTTCCTTTGGACCTCTTGTGAATGTAGACGCTTGGTACCGAGCCTTTGATGTAAAAGAAGGAGATAAACTCTATAAAAAACCTGAAGACCGCATACCAATCCGTGCATTGCAACACTTTGCCCTACGAGATATAAATTCTTAATGTGGGTTTGTGGCATAAAAACGCTTTCCATTATATGGTTAGCGTTTTTTTTGTAGCCATACAAAGCCCCCATAGGGCTCCCTATGTAGTCGCGATAGGTTAGAGGGGTAGCTGTGTAGAAGTAGGCAATGCAGCTTTTTAGGGTTGGAAACTGTTGGGCTACTACATCCAGCAAATCCATCGTGCGTTGCTGCTTGAAGATTTCGTAGGAATGTTCCCTCTTTCTTCCTTCGGTATTGGTAGAAAAACTCTCTTCCCATCGATGTAGTTCGCGGTAGTTCATATAAGTCAGTAGAGTTATGCTTTCTGCATAGGCACCCCCATCCTTAGGGGGATTCATAGAGAGCATATAAGACAAAGGGAAGTCGTCAGTAGGGTAGTGGGCAGAGAGGTACACGCTTTGGTTATTCTTAAACCAATATACATTGTAAGGTAGATAAGGAAAAGTATGAGGTTTAAGTACCAAATGTACTGAGAAAGCTGCTGCTGTAGGGGTTAAGTCTTGTACGCGCTGATAGAATGAAGGTTTGAAAGGAGTTTTGCCTGTTAGTTTTAACAGTTGTTTCACATCAATAGCCGAGATGAATTGTTTTGCTTTGAATCTCTCTCCTTGTTTAGTGAGTACCGAACAGATACGGTTCCCCTCAGCGTATTCAAAAGCTACAGCCTCTGTCTGGTTGAACAAGTCTGCTCCGTGCCGACGTAGTTCCTGAATTAGCAACGCTGTGATTTGTCCTCCTCCATCTTTCAGTCGCCAAGCACTCTCTATATACGAATTTACTGTTAAGGCGTGTACGTACAAAGGAGTTTGCTCATTGGCCCCTGCATATAAGAAACTTGAGCCTAAAAGTACTGCTTTTAGTCGCTCATTATGGGTAATCCTATTTAGGAAGTCTAATAGTTTTTCTGAAAGAGTATGCACATCATATGCTGCTATCCCTTGTTTATGTCGGTAAGGAGGAAATTTGTCGCATATAGCTTGCATCGTTTCGGCGTATTTTTCCAAGGCTTTCTGTTCTTCAGGAAAATGCAACAGCAATTGTTTGACGAAGTTTTCATATCCTTGCGCGTGAGGATACATTATAGAGGGAGAGTCTCCAAAACAAATACGGTCGTACCCATTCACATCAAGGCGTTCTAACGAAAGAGCATCGGCAATCCCTACATCTTTGAAGTATTCATACAATACCTGCCCTTTGCTCAAGCTGCCTACGTAATGTACCCCTGTGTCAAAAAGGGTATTGTGTCGCGTAAAAGTTTGTAAATTACCTCCGTATTGTAGGTTTTTCTCTAATACACACACACGCTTTCCTGCTTTAGCTAAAAGCAAAGCCGAGAAGAGCCCTGACAGCCCGCTGCCTATGATGAGAACGTCGTAGCGCATAGGCTTACTATTTTATAAGTCCATTCTTCACACGCTCCAATTTAAAGCGATCTTTGTTCCAATGGAAAGGCTTGAATTCTTGATTCTTAATGATGGTATTGTTGCGGTAGATGAGGTTCTCTACCGATTTGGCGTATAGAATAGGTTCGTCAAAGGTTTCAAATATGTTGTTTTCTATCAGAATATTAGAATGGAAATACTTTTCTTGTGCTTTAAGATCAGGAATTTCTGGGTATATAGAAATAATAGCGTTTGTAAATTGGTAGTTGGCTGTTAGTGCATTGATAAAGCGATTCTTTTTGATAGTAACATCACGGCAAGCCCCCGTTTCATACCAACCATTACAGTCACCACACAGCAGGATAGCAGTGCCGTGAGTATGGTCGAAGAGGTTATTGCTACAAACTACTTTTTTAGGAGTGCTAAACAAAGTACCTCGTGCGCGGTTGTTGCGTACTATATTGTTTTTGAAAATGACTCTAGGTGTCCAGTTGAGGTTCTCCACTCCACAAGGAGTGTGTTTATTTACCTCCTCAGGTAAGGCCTCTTTAAAGGTCAATTCAAATATTTTAGCTCCTACCTCAGTAGGTTTATCCACAGCCTTGATATGCTGAATGGAATAAGTTTTATTGCCTATCACTTCCATTGTTTTGGCAGCAACAAATTGTACTTCATCTCCTGCTGTTCCCCATTTAAAACCAAAAGTCTGTGGGTGCATATACTGTGCTTGGATAGTGTGTGTATTTTTTCTGGCTATCACTTTTAGGTAGGTGCCGTGTATATTGATAGCATCATCGGCCATCCCCTCATACAATCCATTTTTAGAGCTGATAAGCCCTTTGCAAGCTGAAAAATGAGTGGCATCGGCTTGGGTAGTGAAATAGCGTCCACTATCTGCTTTAAGTGCTACTTGAAACCTATTTAATGCAATGTTTTCGGTCAGCTGTGCTAGTAGTCCCATTCCTTGAGCATTGTGTACCACTACATTTTCTAACTTAATATTCTTGCATTCACTCACAAAAATAGCAGGGGTTGGGCGCAAATAAGTACGTAGGGCGAAACGCTCGTCCTTTTCTAAATAGGGCTGTCTGCCCAAACCTTCTATTTTAAACACATTAGGAGCTATTTCAGCAACTTTAGTAGGTTCAAAAGCTACATCAGCACGTCGGTAAGCCAAACGCTTGTCTGCCCTGAAAACCATTCCTACAAAAGGCTTTTCTCGGTAATCTTCTCCTGTAAAAAACAACTGATTGTCTACTAGCTCATAATTCCCTTCAGGGTACAAACGTGCTACCACACTGTTCTGAGTACTATCTATCTCAATAATGTGCAATTGTCGTGAATGTGGAATGGCAAAGTCAATAGAGAAGTTCTTCAGAGTGATATTCGTACAGTTTTTTAATACAATAGGCAAGATAGTGCCGTGGAAAACCCACTCACTTCCTTTTCCATCGATTACTACATTAGAAAGGTTTTCTAAGTAGATAGCTACCTTTTTAGGATTGTCTTGGTCGTGGTTAGAGATGTACAATTCTTTTTCTGTAGTTTGGGAAAGCTGAAAATGATAGGTGTCCTTTTTCATTACAAAGTGTTTCCCAGAGGTTATAGCCATCTTCTCAGGAGAGGAGAGAGTAGTTTTGCAAGCTGAAAAACAGCTTAATACTACTACAGCTAACATAAAGTAAGGTATTCTCATATAAAACTTCTGATAAATTTATCGATGTACAATTGTTTTTCTTTTGATTTGTACTGCTGAATATATCGAGGATGCTCTAAAACTACCATTTCGCCAAATAGAGCAGCTTCTTTGTTTAGCTTTTGCAAGAAGAGAGCGTTTTTCTTTCCTAAAACAAACACTTTCTTGGGGTCTACCCCTAATTCAATATGCTTTTTGAGAGTTTCTATCATATACTCCTTTAGGCATAGGAACAAAGCCTCCTCATCGTAATAATTAGCATTGAGCCATTTGCCATCTCCCGATTTTCGCACAATAGCCAAAGGGAAAGGAGAGTTGATGTAAAACTGACGATAGAAATCTGAAACACCTCCATACTGCTTGATCATATCATACATAAAAACAGAAGATACCTCGTGCGTATGGGCAGAGCTCATACAAATACCACACTCGCTTTGTAGGCGCTTAGTGTCGGTGAAAGGGACTCCTGTAACGCCTGCACCGTGCCGGCTGGGGTTTATTCCGACAATGAATTTTCTTGTGTGGTTATCATTGTAGAACTTCTTATAGAAATCTTGCATCACCTGCATTGTTTCGGGGTTATCCATATAAGGATTGAGCACATCAAAGCCTTTAGGTAGGAGGTTATGGTATGCTAAATGTCTGTTGAAGTTGATAATTCTATCGGCAAAAGTGTCGTTCATATCCTAAATTTCACAGCTACCCATTGGTTGCGTTCTAAGTTTTCAACATATTGTAGGCCATATTCTTCGGCTTTGGCTACTATCAGAGGCATATCTTCTTTGTAGAAGCCGCTTAGCAAAAGCGTACCTCCAGCTTTGAGGGCAGGAACGTAAAGTGGAAGGTCAGCAAGAAGAATATTCCTATTGATGTTTGCAATAATAAGGTCAAAATCTTTTTCCTCAGCCAGCGAAGTCGCATCGCCTAATTGTACCTTGATGTGCTCACAGCTATTGTGCTGTACGTTTTCAATAGAGTTTTCTACACACCATTCATCAACATCTATAGCCAATATCTCAGTAGCTCCGCGTTTGGCAGCCATAATAGCCAATACACTAGTGCCACAGCCCATATCAAGTACTTTTTTGCCTTTAAGTTCCTCTTTTAGCAAGAATTGCAACATCATATAGGTAGTTTCGTGATGCCCTGTTCCGAAGCTCATTTTAGGATCTATAATAATTTCGTAAGGAGTATTGGCGGCAGGGTGGAAGGTAGCTCGCACAGTACAAGTCTCGTCTATGCTGATGGGCTCAAAGTGTTTTTCCCATTCCTCATTCCAATTTACCTGCTCAATAGTCTGATAAGAGTAGCTAATTCGAAACTCATCACTATTGAGAATTTGAATGTCATTTAGCAAGTCGGCGTGCCAGAGAGGAGCTTGTATATAGGCTTGTAGGCCTGTTTCGGTATCTACGAAACTCTCAAAACCAACTTCTGCCAATTCGGCTACTAATATTTCGGAAGCCACCCCCATAGGGGCGATAGTAAAAGTGTATTCTATATAATTCATCTTGTAATGAAGTGAAAATAAATTGTTCTGAGCACAAAAGTACGAAATATTTGTGAATTAAACGCTACAAGTTAAAAAAATGTTAGGTCAAACACCCCAAAATAGAAATTGTGAAAAAGAAGTTTCATAGGCCTTAACTTAAGCGGAAGATGAACGAAGGTTAAACGGAAGACAAACGAGAAAACACACTCTTCTCAACACCTTTCTTTTGAACAACAGCAATGATGCAAAAAATAGTAGTCTTAACAAACGAAATCAAACAAAGGTATAAGGTGCAAAATTTATGTGTTAGTCCTATAAAAATAACTTTTGATTAGGATATAAACGAAAAAAAACATACTTTTGCCGTGTCTTTTCAAAATACTAAAAACAAGTTTAAAATGAAAAAAATAGTACTTTTAGCAGCCTTATTGACTGCCATTCCTACCTCTGCTCAGCTCTTACGACATAATTTTGATGAGCAGGGAGACACTTTTATTCAAGGTATTGCCAGAGGGCAGTTTTGGGCACGCTTTGCCGAAACTAACCCTGGTACTACTGTCCAAGGGAAGGAAGTCGATAAGACTTTTGATTTCTCGGTGCGCCGTGTGCGTTTAGGTCTTTTCGCTCAAATACAAAAGAAATGGCTTTTTTACATCCTGTTGGGCAACAACAACTTGAACCAGAAGACACTCGGTTCTACTGATTTTCGCCTCTTAGACTTAATGGCTCAGTATTCCTTTAATGAGCAGCTAAATATTGGAATAGGGAAAGTAACTTTCCCAGGGGCAGGGCGTTATGCTTATGCCTTTGCTAACGGTTCTATGTTAAACCTTGATCCATCAATCTATTATCTGCACACTTCTGGTCATTTTGACGATATGGGCAGACGCTTAGGGGTCTATGCCAAAGGACAGCTGGATAAGTTAGAATATTGTGTATCTTTACAAAGTCCTTCTATTCCTTCAGGTACTTTGACAAAAACATTCAGTTATTCTTCAGGACAACCTAAAATACTGACAGCCTCTTACTTAAAATATGAGTTTTGGGATAATGAACCGAACCGATTGCTCACCAGTGGGGGAGTGGGTACTTATTTGGGTACTAAACATATTCTCAATCTAGGAATGGGCTATGAATACTTGCCTAAGATGAGAGAAATTACTAATGGAGTAGATAAGTCATACCACGATTATTTCAATTTTGGCATTGATTTGTTCATTGATACTCCTATTTCAACCAAGAATGATGCTATCACGACCTATCTAGGCTTCAATAGTTTTCATTTTGGTAATGACTATCTAAGAAGTATAGGGGCAAATAGTATTTTTGAAAAAGGAACCTCTTTCAATGGAGCAGGTACTGCTACTCCCGCTATAGGCTCTGGGAATACTATACTATTCCAATTTGGTTACCTTTTTCCTAAATGGGAAAACACTAAAGTCAGACTCCAACCTAATGTAGGATGGCATTTTGCTGACTATAAGGCTCTCAGCGGATATGCTCATACCTACACAGTGGGGGTAAATAGCTATTTCAACGGACAGAAAAGCAAGCTCTCCTTGGGCTATGAGAATCGTCCTATTTTCTCCAAAACTACTAAAGAACAAACTACCCGATTGGGTACCTTTGTTCTTCAATACCAAATAGAACTATAATTTTTGAGATGAATGAAAAAAAGGTAGCCTGATTTTCTTTCAGGCTGCCTTTTTGTTTTGAGCTTATCCAATTTACGGTTTGTGCTGCTTTTACTCAATTAAAAGAATGCTGCTTTTACTTTTTCTACAAAATCTAACTTCTCCCAAGTGAAAAGCTCTACTTCTACTTTCTTTGTCTTGTGGTAAGGTGAAGAAAATACTTTAGTTACTACTTCAGGAGTACGTCCCATATGACCATAGGAAGCGGTCTCACTATAGATAGGGTTGCGCAATTTGAGGCGTTGCTCTATGTCGTAAGGGCGCAAAGGGAAGATTTCTTGAATTTTCTTTGCTATTTCGCCATCGCTGAGTTTAACTTTAGATGTTCCATAAGTATTCACATACACCCCTGTAGGTTCTGCTACCCCTATAGCATAACTCACTTGTACCAACACTTCGTCGGCTACTCCTGCAGCTACTAAGTTTTTGGCGATGTGGCGCATTGCATAGGCAGCACTACGGTCTACCTTGCTAGGGTCTTTGCCAGAGAAAGCTCCTCCGCCGTGAGCTCCTTTGCCGCCATAAGTATCTACGATGATTTTTCTTCCTGTAAGCCCTGTGTCGCCGTGAGGACCTCCTATTACAAAAATGCCTGTAGGGTTGATGTGATAGATAATCTGGTCGTCAAAGAAAGGTGCGTATTGGGGATATTTGGCTATTACACGAGGAATCAAGATGTTTATAATGTCCTCTTTTATTTTTTTTAGCATCTTGCTCTCGGTGTCGAAATCGTCGTGTTGAGTGGAAATCACGATAGTGTTGATGCGTACGGGCTTGTTGTCGTCATTATATTCAAGGGTTACTTGGCTTTTTGCATCAGGGCGCAAGTAAGTGATTTCTTTGTGTTCGCGGCGCAAAGCAGCTAGCTCTCTAAGTAAGGCGTGCGAGAGGTCTAAAGCTAAGGGCATATAGTTTTCGGTCTCGTTCACTGCATAGCCAAACATCATTCCTTGGTCGCCAGCACCTTGTTCTTCAGGTTTTCCGCGTTCTACACCTTGGTTTATATCAGGCGACTGTTCGTGGATGGCAGAAAGCACCCCACACGATTTTGCTTCAAACATATAATCGCTTTTGGTGTAGCCAATCTTCTCGATAACATCGCGGGCTATCTGTTGGACATCAATATAGGTGTTTGATTTTACTTCTCCAGCCAAGATTACCTGGCCTGTAGTTACTAATGTTTCGCACGCTACCTTGGAATGAGGGTCGAAAGCAAGGAAGTTGTCAATCAGCGCATCGCTAATCTGGTCAGCGATTTTGTCTGGATGTCCTTCTGAAACGGACTCGGAAGTGAATAAGTATCCCATCTTTTAAAATGTGTTTTAAAGAGGACAATGGGACTGTGATTTTCTCTTTTTAGGGAGGGGAGAGGTAATAAAGCATTACTGTTTTAGCATTTTTAGGGGCTCCCCCCAGAGGTTGCAATCAGTACAAATTTGTCCTCTGTTGTTATAGGCCGCAAAGGTACAAATTATTTTGCAATTAGCAATTTATTTTTACCTTAATTTTCTTGTCTTTCCTAAATACTCCCATTTTATAGGTTGTCCCTCTTCTTTGAACGAACTGGTGGAGTAGTACGCAGTCCCGCTATCAGGCTGATAGGCAATGCTTACCTCTTGGTAAGGTTCGCCATTATGGGCTTCCAGTTGATAGTTCAGCAATAAGTACTCTTCTCCTTGTAGAAGAGTGGCTCCAAACATACGGTAGTCGTGTCTTGTTAATTTTGTGTTCAGTTTTTGTTCTAAAAGCTGTTTGGCTTCCTTCTGATAGAAACTATTCAATTCGTTTAATGGAATAAGTCCTTCATCTCTTAGTTCAAAGACATACTCTTCTCCGTAGGTGAAAGCTCCTGTGGCGGTTACTATTTCAAAATAGCGCACAGGTTGTTCTCTTTCTGTAAAAGGCATAAGCGGTTCTACACGTACGGACTTAGCAGGCAACAGTATGGGAGTAGAAGCCTTTTCGTTTTTTTGTTTAGGTTGGCAACCTATAAATAAGCTAGTTAAGCAGAGGACTATTGCAACAAATATTCTGTTTGTCATTTTAAATACCTATTATGATTCCTACGTTGGGGATGAATCCAGAGTTAAAAATACTTTTGTTTTGTTTCCAAAGAATATTGTAGGAGGCTCCTATTTGCATATATACATTGCCTCCTAAGTTTTGCATATAGCCACCTCCTATGTATAAGGCATCTTCTTCGGTCTTGTAGACTTGATTTGTGCTTTTGCTCTTTTGTGATACAAAATAGTGTTGGTAGCTGGTATTTAGGTAAGCTACTCGTCCGAAATAATAGGACAAAGATGGACCTATTGAGGCTGAAAGATTTCTAAAGTACTGAGTGTGATGTATTGACCCATTTACTACGGCAGCCAACTCGAGGTTTTCTGTTATTTTATACCCCAAGCGAGGTGAAAAATCTAGTCCTAATCCATAATTCGAGTAGTTTAAACCAATATTGCCTCCATATGTCCAAGGATTAGACTGACTGTTCTGGTATTCGGGCGATAGAATATTAGGACTTTGTGCCATTGCTAAAGGAATGACAGCTAAAAATAGTAAAATAGATGATAAGTATTTCATTTTGCTTAAAAATATTGTCTGATTTCTTGAAATCTAATTTCCTTAATCTTGTTGCTCTTATGCAAACTTCATTGATTTGGTAGGTGATATTTTGCTAATTACATAGGTAGGGAGGAGTAACATCAGCAGGCAGAGCAACAGCACACCTATGTTCAGCAAGATTACCCACAAGGGAGTGAAAGCTATGGGTACTTCGCTCACGTAGTAGGTAGTAGGGTCTAACTTTACTAAGCTGTATCGCTGTTGTAGCCATAGTAAAAAGAAGCCTAGTACATTGCCCCATAAAAGGCCTAAGCCTATAATGTAAGTAGCATTGTAGAGAAATATTTTGCGGATGCTGCGGTCGGTAGCTCCTAAACTTTTCAGAGTACCAATCATAGGGGTCTTTTCTAAGATGAGGACTAAGATGGCTGTAATCATATTAAATCCTCCTACCACTATCATAATACCTATGATTAGGTAGATGTTAAAGTCAAACATTCCTAACCACTCAAAGATGAAAGGAAACTTTTGCAAGATAGTCTGTGAATCTAAAAAAGACCCTATTTTGCTATATACCAGCTTGCCGACTTCTTCTATACGGTTAAAATCATCTATAAAAATCTCGAAGTTACCAATCTCGTCAGGCTGCCATTTGTTCATTTTCTGAATCTGACGTATGTCTGTAAAAATATAGGAGGCGTCGAATTCTTGGAAACCGCTGTTGTACAACCCTACGATTTTAAAATTGCGCTGGTTGGGGACTTGTGTAGCTTCGTCTTTGAGGAAAATGGCTTGGCAACGATCGCCTAATTTTAAGTGTAGCCTATTGGCTAAATAGGTAGACATTAGAATCTCGTCGGTCATTTCTTCGCCTTGTACCTTTGGGGTACGGCCTTCTACGAGGAAGTCTTCCATTAGCTGCCAATGGTAGTCTTTGCCCACGCCTTTGGCAAGGATGGATTCGTAGGTAGTTTCAGTGCGGATGATACCTCCTTTTGTGGCTACGGCTTGAATGTGCATTACTTCGGGTATTTCCTTGAAAGTAGGATAGAATTCTTGCTCCAATGATATTGGTTTGGCACTGACTTGTGATACATTGCTATCGTAAGCAAATATCTGTATATGCCCTTGAAAAACTACCAGTTTCTCTCGTATCTTTGTTTGTAATCCGATACCCGTAGCAATAGCGATGAGCATCATTACCATACCCACCGCAATGGCAGCTATAGCCATTTTGATAATTGGTGAAGAAATTGTACCTTTGTCGCCTTTTGTAAAAACAACTCTTTTAGCTATGAAATATTCGACATTCAAAACGGTTTATCTTTTTAGAAGTGCCAAAGTTACACTTTTTTTCTTATTTACACTCATTTCTTGCAAAAATAATGGTCAGTCTAATTCAGACAAAATAGCTCAAAAGTCTGAAAAACAGAGCAAAGAAGTGGTGACGGGAGCCAACCGAATGTACCTTTATATTCCGGATTTGCAAGATAAAAACATAGGAATTGTTACCAACCAGACGGGAATTGTCAAAACCCAAAAAGGCACTTATGTTCATTTGGTAGACACCTTGCTGAAGAAGAAGATAAAAGTTAGCAAAGTTTTTGCTCCTGAACACGGTTTTCGCGGTCAGGCCGATGCAGGTGAAGTGGTAAAAGACGGCAAAGACCCTAAAACAGGGCTGCCTATTGTCTCTCTTTATGGGAAGAAGAAGAAACCTACTGCTGAGCAGCTTAAAGGTATTGACGTGATTCTTTTTGACCTACAAGATGTGGGAGCACGCTTTTACACTTATATTTCTACCCTCCACTACGTAATGGAAGCTTGTGCACAACACAATATCCCCCTAATGGTCTTAGACCGCCCCAACCCTAATGCTCACTATATTGATGGGCCTGTGCTCAAGCCTGCTTTCAAGAGTTTCATTGGGATGCACCCTGTTCCTGTGGTGTACGGGATGACTATTGGTGAGTATGCCCAGATGATTAATGGAGAAAAATGGCTGCAAGATGGTGTCAAAGCTAATCTAAAAGTGATTCCCTTAGCTAAATACACTCACAAAACTCCTTATACTCTCCCTGTAAAACCTTCTCCTAACTTACCTAATGATGTTTCTGTAAATCTCTACCCTAGTTTGTGTTTTTTTGAAGGTACCCAAGTGAGTATGGGACGGGGCACATCTAAGCAATTCCAAATATACGGGGCACCTTATTTTGAAAAGACTTCTTTCAGTTTTACTCCTCAGCCGAATGCAGGTGATAAGAGTCCAAAGTTCAATGGCACCCTTTGTTATGGAGAAGACCTCAGTAGCAGTCCGCGTTTATCTCAACTCAATTTAAGTTGGCTTAAGAAGGCTTTTGAGCAGGGGAAAGGTGTGAAAACTACTTTTTTTACTACTTCTTTTAATAAAATAGCAGGTACAGACCAACTTAAAAAACAACTTACCGAAGGCAAAACAGAAGAAGAAATACGTCAGAGCTGGCAAAAAGATCTTTCTAAGTTTAAAGAAATCCGCAATAAATACCTTCTTTACCCGTAATATTTTATTCTTTCTCAGATCAAGGAGGGCTAAGGAGTTAATTTTTATTTGAACCCATCGCGAAAGATTCAAGTCATAAACGTAACTTTTAATTTTTTCTACTTGAATCTTTCGGAGTTGTTTTTTTTTTTTTTCTGTTTTTGGGCTATTTTGTAGAAATGCACTGTTTGCTGAAAGTGCGTTGCTTCTTCGCTTCGTCTTCGGTATACCTTCGGGGTAGCTCTACTATTCCTCCAGTAGAATTTTTTTCTTTTCTCTCAGGTGTTAGGTTTCAAGTTTGAGAGTGGTATTCTTTTTATGAAAGAGGCTACTATTGCTCTCTTTCTGGTGTAGTTAAGAATGTTTTCAAACTAAAAAATCTTAATATACCTATCTTCCATGTTTGATTTTTTTATAATTGTATTTGGTTTCTTTATAAATAATTCTTACCTTTGCCCCGATTTTATGATAAGTATATGAAGAAAATAGGTGCTTTTATTCTGCTATTTTTAGTTTTCACTTCTTTTATATTTTCTCAAGAAGTCGTGCAGAAGAAAGATTCTATACAAAAATTGGAAGAAGTAGTCGTTTCGGCTCAGCAGATATTAGGCAGCAAATTTCAAGCGCGCAATCGCACAGGTTCTGCCTATTATATATCGGCACAAGAGATTCAAAAAATGGGGTATACGGACATTAACCGTATGCTAAAAGCTGTACCGGGGGTAAATGTGTATGAAGAAGACGGCTACGGGCTGCGCCCTAATATCAGTTTGCGAGGCACTAAGGCCGAACGAAGTGAGAAAATCACCCTAATGGAAGACGGTATTTTAGCTGCTCCTGCTCCCTATTCAGCTCCTGCGGCTTACTATTTCCCCAATGCGGCTCGTATGCAAGCGGTAGAAGTGGTTAAAGGCAGTAGCCAAGTGCAATATGGCCCTTTTACCACCGGAGGGGCTATCAATATGGTATCCACAGCCATTCCTACTAAGTTTTTAGCAAAGCTAAACGCTACCTATGGCACTAATAATACCCTAAAAAGTCATATTAATGTAGGCGACCAAAAGAAATACTTTGGCTATATGGTCGAATACCTACGCTACCAGTCCGATGGCTTCAAACATTTTGAAAACAAACAATACGCAGGCTTCAAACGCAATGATTTAGTAGCTAAATTCAGAGTGAACACCGCTAAAACAGAAGGGGCTAATCACTCTTTCGAACTCAAAGCGGGTTATGCCGACGAAGATTCTAACGAAACCTACGTAGGCCTCACCCAATCCGACTTTGCCCGAACGCCTTTTCTGCGTTATGTAGGCTCTCAAAAAGACCAACTCACTACTCGTCATTACCAATGGGTGGGCACCTATTTACTTCAATTCTCACCTCGTCTAAAATTTACTACAAATTTCTATTACAATACCTTTTTCCGCAATTGGTATAAACTCGAATCGGTAAAATACGGCACTTCGGCCAGCGAAAAGCGCACTATAGGGCAAATCCTCGCCGACCCCGAAACGAATGCCCCTTATTTCGATATACTTTCAGGTAAAACTGATAGCCGCGTGTTCTATAATGACTACGAGCGCCTTAAAAATAACCCAGGTCTTTCTTTGCGGGCTAACTACCGCACTTATTTCTCTCGTGGGGTACAGACCAAAGCCGAATACAAAGCGATATGGGGTAATTGCTATTTAGACAACGAATGGGGGCTGCGCTATCACACCGATGAGGAAGATCGCAACCAGTGGGACGACCTCTACGCTATGAAAAACCAGCAAATGCAATTGCTTTGGAAAGGCATACAAGGCAGTCAAGCTAACAAGATAACCCGTGCCAATGCCTTAGCTTCTTATTGGCTTTCTAAGGTGAGCTATAAAAAGCTAACCGTAACAGCAGGCTTGCGCTTCGAGCATATCGAGTTGTTAGAAAAAGACTATACCACTGCCGACACCCGCCGTACAGGACAAAAACGTATCGAAACTGGCAATATCGCCAACGCAGTAATTCCTAGTTTAGGGCTGCACTATAACTTCAGCGCTAGTTTATCGGCTTTTGCGGGCGTACACAAAGGCTTTTCACCTCCTGGGGTAAGCAAAGAAAAGCGCGTAATGGACAGAAATGGCAATATCACCCTGCTCACCGAAAACCAAAAGCCCGAAAGTAGCATCAATATCGAAGCTGGCTTGCGCATTAATAAACAGCAGTTTAAAACAGAATTAATAGGCTTTTACAATAACTACAGCAATATGCTGGGTAGCGACCTTGCGGCTATGGGCGGCACAGGAACGCTTGAGCAGTTCAACGTGGGCGAGGCTATTGTAAAAGGGGCTGAGTTCATCGCACAATACCAACCGTTCCCTGATGATGCTCCTCTAAAAACTCCGTTACAGCTTTCCTATACTTTTACCGATACCGAAATGAAAAACTCTTTCGAGAGCAACTCTTGGGGGCGAGTAGTGGCAGGCGATGAGATACCCTATATCAACCGCCATACGCTTAACCTAAGCATAGGGGCTACTTATAGCCGTTATGAGCTAAACATAGGTATTCGTTATAGTGGTGCAGTACGTACCGAACCCGGTCAGGGGCTTATAGCTGAGCGTCAAAAAATACCCGCCTACACTATATTCGATGCTTCTGCAAAAGCTAAAATCAACAACTCTCTTACCCTAACAGTAAATAGTATCAACCTCACTAATAAAACTTACTTAGTATCACGCCACCCATCAGGTTTGCGCGCAGGGCATCCGTTTGGTATTTTTGGTGGTATCATTTACAAAGTCAATTAACGATGAACAGACACTTATACATACTCCTTTTCTTCCTCATAAGCCTATCTGCTAATGCCCAAACCTTTACTCTCAAAGGAACGGTAAAAGAAGCCAATGGCACTCCGCTCTTAGGGGCTACTGTAGTAGTAAAAGAATCGCATATAGGCACGAGCTCCGATATCGAGGGGCATTTCAGCATCAAGGCACAAGTAGGACAAACCCTCGAGGTCAGCTATGTCGGAATGAAAACCCAACGCTTCAAAATAAAAGGAGAGAGCCTGCAAATCGTTCTTAAAGAAGAAGCGCAAGCCTTAGAGGGGGTAGTAGTTACGGGCTATCAGAAAATTCAAAACCGTGTATTTACAGGAGCTGCGGCTTCGGTGAAGATGGATAATATCAAAATGGAAGGCGTTGCCGATATATCGCGTATGCTCGAAGGGCGTGTAGCAGGGCTTTCTATCCAAAATGTAACGGGGTCTTTTGGCTCGGCACCGCGCATCAACATTCGTGGGGGGGCTTCTATCATAGGCAATGTACAGCCGCTTTGGGTAATCGATGGCGCAATTTATGAAGATTTGGTATCCCTCAGCCTCGACCAATTGGTCTCTGGTGATGCGGTTACCTTAGTAAGCTCGGCTATTGCCGGACTCAACGCTACTGATATAGACGATATACAAGTGCTAAAAGACGCTTCGGCTACCTCTATGTATGGTGCGCGTGCCCTCAATGGGGTTATTGTCATTACTACCAAATCGGGCAAACGCGATACCCCTAACCTCATTACTTATAGCTATGAACAGAGTTTTCGCACCATTCCTTCGTATAAAGACTTCGACCTGCTAAACTCTCAAGAAACGATGTCGCTCCTGCAAGAGATGAACAGCAAAGGCTATTTCAACCTGCAAAACACTCTCTACGGCAGGCGCAGTGGTATCTACTACCAATGGTATAAGGGGGTGAGTACCATCAACCCCAATACCGGCAATTACTACTACCCCAATACGCCAGCGGCTCAGGCTGCTTTTATGAAAGAACGCGAATATGCCAATACCGATTGGTTCAAACATCTTTTTTCTATCAACCCCATACGCAGCCACACTATTACATTTAGTGGTGGGGGTAAAAACAGTACGAGTTATGCTTCGTTAGGCTATTATCACGATAGCGGCTGGACGATTACCGATAATGTAAAGCGTATTACCGCCAACCTCAAAAACACGTTCTATATCAACGACCAACTAAAAGCTACCTTTACTGCCGTGGGCAACCTGCGCAACCAAAAAGCCCCTGGCACCTTTGCTCAGCGCAAAAATACGGCAGTAGGAGCTTTCGAGCGCGATTTCGACATCAACCCCTTTTCCTATGCTTTAGGCACTTCACGCACCTTGCGACCTAAAGATGCCAATGGCAATTTAGAGTACTATCGCAACAACTGGGCACCTTTCAATATTTTGGAGGAATACCGCAACAACTATATGAAGATTGATGTACTTGACTTCAAAATACAAGCCGAAGCCTCTTACAAGCTCAATCCGCACTTAGAGGCTACTGCCTTAGTATCGGCACGACAAGCACAAACACAATCTTCGCACTACATCACCGAAAAGTCTAATGTAGTAAGGGCTTTTCGTGCCAACGAAACTCCTCAGGTAGCCAATGATAATATCTATTTGCTCAAAAATAAGGATAATCCTTTAGCACCTCCGCAAATAGCGCTTACCAATGGGGGTATTTTCAATAAAACTGAAACCTCTCTAAAAAGCTATATGGGGCGATTTGCTGTTGATTATCATCGTACTTTGCACGAGCACCACGACCTCAAAGCCTTTGGTTTTGCTGAAATCCGCTATGCCGACCGCACCGTTACGCCTTTCCAAGGCTATGGCATTCAGTACGACCGCGGCAATCAGGTGTTTACCAATCCGCTTATCTTTCAAAAGCTCCTCAATGAGGGCAATAACTACTTTTCCCTTACCGAAAAGTACGACCGAGGCATTACCTTTTCGGGCAGTGCCACTTATGGGTATAAGGGCAGATACATTGCCAATGCGGTGCTAAACTACGAGGGGGCTAATACGGCCGGTCGTGGTACGCGCTCTCGTTGGTTACCTACGTGGAACGTAGGGGTGAAATGGAATATAGACCGCGAACCTTTTTTCAACAGCAAAAACATCAGTACCTTTGCCCTGAGAGCCAGCTACGGACTTACTGCCAAGATGAACGAACAAGCGATAAACTCTTATAGTGTATTCCAAAACTATGTGCAAAACCACTATCGTTTTAGCGACAGAGAGAACGCTTTGCGTTTGCTGCACTTAGAAAACCGCGACCTGACTTGGGAGAAGATGTACGAACTGAACCTCGGTATCGATGCGGGCTTTTTTGATAATCGCATCAGTATGTCGGTAGATGTTTATCAGCGCAATTCTTTCGACCTTATCGACCTTATTCGCACCTCGGGCATAGGGGGCGAGTACTACAAATACGCCAACTTTGGCGATATGCGCACTCGCGGTATAGAACTCTCTCTGAATACCAAAAACATACAGCAGCAAGATTTCCAATGGGCAACTACCCTCTCGTTCAGCTATATGAACCAAAAGATTACCCGTTTGCTCAACACCCCCAACACTTTCGATATGGTGTCGGGTACAGGGCGCGGCAATATTGTGGGTTATCCTAAAGGGTCTTTGTTTTCGTTCAACTATCAAGGGGTGAACCACCAAGGCTTACCTACTTTCGATTTTGGGTTATATCCTATGAACAACCGTGCCAATGCCAATGTAGTAGGCGCTGATTTTCTCGATACTCAGTACTCTAAATCTTACCTTATCTATCACGGCTCGGTAGAACCTAATGTTATTGCAGGGCTCTCTAATACCTTTACTTATAAAAATTGGGAAGCCTCTTTCTTTATCTCGGCTCAAGCGGGCAACAAAATCCGTTTGAACCCTACTTTCGATCCTACTTTCGGCGATTTGAATGTCTTTTCTAAAGAGTACTACAACCGCTGGTTGCACCCTTACGACGAACTCCGTACCGAGGTGCCCTCATTGCCTTCACAGAGCCTTATGGAGCTCATTGGCAAGGAGAATATAGAGCGCGCTTATAATACGTACAACTATTCTCAAAACCGCGTTGCCGATGGTAGCTTTGTGCGTATGAAGAGTATATCATTGGGCTACCGTGTACCTAAAAAGGCTTTGGAACGCTATGGTATGAGCAGTCTCACGGTGCGAGCGCAAGCCACCAATCCATTCCTTATTTATTCCGATAGCAAACTCAACGGTCAAGACCCTGAGTATTACAAGTCTGGCGGGGTATCATTGCCTACCCCAAAACAATATACCTTGTCATTCCAAATAGGATTTTAATGAATTAACAATTAACAATTGAAAATTAATAGTTTAAAACTGAATGAAACATTTGATTTACATATTTTCTTTGTTATTGCTAAGTTGCAACTATTTAGACAAAGACCCCGATGCCTCTCTGAACGTTCCCCTCGATTCGGAAGAGAAAATAGCCGAGCTCCTTACTGGGGCTTACCCCGATGCGAGCTATTTTCCTTTCCTCGAAACCCGCACCGACAATGTAGCCGAACGCGAAAATGGTGTGCATACTCGTTTGAACGAAGCGATGTACCGCTGGGAAGATGAAGATCAAGAAGACCTTGATGCGCCTTTGTTCTATTGGAATAGTTGTTACCGAGGCATTGCACAAGCTAATAAAGCCTTAGAACTTTTAGCCCGTTACCCCAAAACCGAACGTGTAAAAGCGCTTTATGGCGAGGCTTTCTTGCTCAGGGCTTACCTGCACTTTATGCTCGTGAATATTTGGGCAGAGCCCTACAAAGGCGAAGCCTCTAAAAACGATATGGGGATTCCTTACCTCACTACGCCCGAGAAAAACGCTTTGGTACAGTACAATAGAGGCACTGTGTATGAGGTCTATCAGAAGATAGAAACAGACCTCAAGTTGGGTATTTCTTTAGTGAGTGATGCCTATTACGCCAAACCTAAGTTTCATTTCAACAAGCGTGCTGCTTATGCTTTTGCCTCGCGTTTCTATCTGTTTAAAGGAGAATGGCAAACCGTGATAGACTATGCTAACTATGTACTTACGCAACCTAAAACGCAGTTGCGCCAGTGGAAAAAGGACTATTACGATGTGTATGGTTTTAACAACCGTCCGTATCTCTACCAGCGTTATACCCAGCCTGAGGAAGAAGCTAACCTGCTCATCAC
Source organism: uncultured Capnocytophaga sp. (assembly GCA_963519425.1). Taxonomy (GTDB): domain Bacteria; phylum Bacteroidota; class Bacteroidia; order Flavobacteriales; family Flavobacteriaceae; genus Capnocytophaga. The sequence goes on along the minus strand of CAUQNY010000022.1, from coordinate 11,887 downwards.
CACCGTGCAATCGCGTTGGGCAAGAGAGCTCCCAACAGCTAAGTACGGCTTTACCACTCAACTGATGAACAATAACGCTGCCTACTACACGCCAGCGACTTCACCCACTCCCGTGTACAATGGGATGTATATCGCCAAGTTTGATGAGTTGTCGCTCTTTGGTAGCACTGGTAGTAAACCTACTGATTTGTACGTGTCGAATGTACTGCTTACTACCGATGAGGTGATGCTCAACCGTATGGAAGCTTATGCTATGCTCAAAAACTACAATCAACTGCTCTTAGAATATCGCGAATTTCAGAAAATAAAGTTCGATAATCCTCGTAATGTCACCGTGGAAGACCTCATCGCCTCTACCGATGACGATTATCGCAACTACTCGCCTTTTTATGGGCTTAGCATTCGTCAGTTAGGAGCAATCAAGAATATCGCTTTTTTGCGCCAATGGGAATTTATGCACGAGGGAATGCGTTGGTTAGACATCAGGCGTTTTTACACCCCTGTAAATCGCACTAATGAACCCCTCCAAAAAGAGGATTTGCGCAAAGTGATACAACTCCCCATAGAAGCCATCAACCGCGGTTTGCCCGCAAACCCGAGGTAAGTGGTCGTAGCACGACAAGCAATAAATAAAACTTATATGAAAAACCTTTTAAAAATAACACTCATTACGGTATTAATCCTTATAGTGAGCTGTCAGCGTGAAAAACTTTCTACACAAAGCGTTGTAGATACCGAAACCGCTCAGCAAGCCTATACCGATTTAGACAAGTGGATAGAAACCAATATCACCTTGCCTTATGGCATTGCTGTGGAATACCGTTGGGACAAGAACACTGCCCCTAAAGGTACCTATACCTATCCACCCGAAGTAAGCAAAGTAAAACCAGTACTCGAGACGATCAAATACCTATGGCTCGAACTCTATAGTGAGCCCTCTTTAGGAGGAACTAATTTCTGGAAAGGAAAAGCTCCTTTAAAAATATACCTCTACGGCGGTAAAAATATCGATGGCAACGGACAAGAGCTCATCAATAGCAGTGCGGTAGGGCGTGAATTTCATTTGTATAACATCAATAATTTCGACCCACGCGACAAGAATAAAGTATATGTGCTGATGCGCATCGTGCATCACCAATTCGCTCGCTTATTAGGCGATGAGATATACCCTTACGACCGTCAGGCGTTTTTGAATATCAGTCAGAAGGATTATCGCGCGAGTTCTAACAGACAGCTATACGGCTTCCCTAATGATGATACTGCCCTTTATGCCTTGCAGTATTACCCCAAAAAGCGCGATAGGAATATCTGTACCAGCGCTTTGCCTTTTCAGTACTTTGCATCGCTTACCCAATGCCAAAATGCACACAGCCAAGCAGGTATAGATGAGGAATGCTACTATTGTAATTTTACCCAAAGCACGCCCAATCACTACGGATTTATCACCTTTCAAGCAATGCTTTCAGCCGAAAACGACTTTGCCGAGATGATAAGCGTTCCCCTCACCAATCTCAACACCCAGATAGAGATAGCCAAAAATATAGCTAAAACCCCTATAGATAGCACTGATGAAGAAGCACAACGCGCAGCCCTATCGTATAACAACCTACTGAAAAAAGAAGCCTTCATCGCCGATTATTTCAACAAAAAAGTAGGGTTCAGTCTGAAACGTTTACAGCTCTTAAGTCTCCAACGCCTCAACCGTTTTAATAATAGGTAAAAGTGAAGAGTCTATAAAATAAATGAATCATATATGAAATATCTTTTAACAACAGCATTTATTGCGCTTCTTTTGGCATCTTGTCAAAAAGACCACAATGTTTTTGAACAATCGCCCTCAGAGCGAATACTCCAGCAGCGCATTGCCTTGCAAAAAGAACTTACCGAAGCGCCCTACGGCTGGAAAGTGCTCTACTTTCCCCGTACTGATTCATTGCTGTTTGCCACCCCCACCAAAGCTGAAAAACGAAGTGATTCGCGTTATGTAGAAAAACTCTTAAACCAAGGTTTTGGCGGTTTCTATTTCCTGATGACCTTTAACAAAGACAATACAGTAGCCATACAAGCCGACACTCATAGCGAGACGCTGCAAACCGTCAAAACAAGTGAATACACCCTTAGCCAAGAGGCGCAGTTACAGCTCTCGTTCACTACCTACAACTACGTTCACCAATTGGTAAACAACCGTTTTCGCGCGGCTGCCGATTGGCTCTATGTAGGCAAAGACACCTTGCAGAATATGGTCTTCAAAACAGCCTCGTATGCCGACCCTGCCCGCGAGTACATTGTGTTTGAAAAACTCAAAACAGCCGACGATAAACAACAGTTCTTGCAAAAAGCCTATAACAACCGACTCTTTTTCGAGCAGATGCAAAACCCTCAAATAGTCATCAAGCGGGGTAGTAAAATCTACTACCAAAGTGATGTTTACCTAAAAGGCAATAGCTTTGGACTCAATACACCTTTCTTAGAGGGCTTTGTAGCCAATAGGTATTACGTATTCGAGTACCGCACCAATCCGCAGGAAGACCCCTCTACGGGTAGATACAGAAGTCAGTTTATAGGGTCGGGCTATGTAGGTACCGAAAAAGGATTGACTTTCAGAGCAGGGTTGCGTTATAATAAATCGCTCATATTCTATGATTTTATAAGAGAAGGCAACCGCTTCATTGCTCAACACCGCGATAGTAAAGGAATTGCTACAGGCTACATTGCCGAAATATTTGATAATTAGTAAAATGAAACACATAAACACTATCATCGCGCTCTTACTCCTCATAGCCTGCAATAGCAAAGAGGAAGATCCCGCTCCAGAGGATTATCAAAAACTATTCCCTTTCAAAGGAATTGAAAAACCTATGATTAACTACGAAGATCTTGTGCATAAACAGTGCGACATCGAGCATTATGTATATCCTACTGTCGAAGAACCACAAGAGGCACGCCAATACACTGTTACTCTTACTTATCAATGTCAGAAAGGCGAAGGCAACACCCGCGATCCGCGTTACTATGTGTGTTATGTAAATGCTAACAAAGAGCGCGTGGTACTCAGTGCCACCACTACTGCACAAACGCTCACCTTTACCCTTCCTTCTGGTTATCCGTTGTATCTCGGAGTATATGGAGGGGGCGAAAGAGAGTCGCGCGTAAGTGCCCAGCTCACCGCTGTCGATACTCAAGGAGTGGTAAATGTACCCACCTTGCAGTACATTGCTGCTCAAAACACCGATGGTACTGATAACATAACGCCCTATTGCGAATACATAGTTTTACCTTAAGATGAAGAGAATGAAACGCATACTATTATACCTTTCATTGCCACTAATAACAATAGCCTGCCAAAAAGGCGAAGGCGAAACCGTAGAGACGGCTAATATCTTGCGCCCACAAGCCGATATACCCTACATTTTTACTCGCAATGGGCAATCAAGTGTCGATGAGCATACCGTTAGCCTATTGCGCGAACCTTTAGAAGTGATAGAAAGACGACTGCTGGCAGGTAGTATCTCAGAACTTACTTATGCCGAAATCCTGCGTTATTATATCGAGGGGACTTCCTATGTAAAACCTGCTGACGAAGTAGCTTCTTCTCCTTTAGCTGCTACCGATCAAGTAAGAGAGGACATACAGAATCTCTTCCTCACAGCCAAAAGCATTCCTTTACGCGAAGCTGAACAAGGTATTTCAGGCGATGCAGGCAGAAGAATAGGTGAGGCAGAACGTGTGTATGTAGACGAAAAAGGCATCGCACCAGCTCAGCTCTTCATCCGCGCAATAGACGGAGCTCTTTACTTAGATAAAATCCTCTTGTATCACTTAGACGAGCGTTTTTTCTCCGATGCTACCCTGCGCCGCGAACACCAAAACGTAGTTTTACCCGCAGGCGAAAATTATACCCAACTTGAACACCATTGGGATTTGGCCTATGGGTATTTTTTGTACCTCCAATCGCTCACCCAATCCGATGGAGTAGCTGCTTTGGCAGGTGCCCAGCGCAAAATTAGCAACGCCTTTGTGCAAGGGCGCATAGAGTTGGGGCGTTATCGCTATGAGGCTCTCTATGAGCAGCTGCGTATCATTCGCAAAGAACTCTCTAAAGTGATTGCCGTTCGCACGATCCATACCCTTACAGGGGTAAACACCCTTGCCAATTACACCGAATCGCCTAAACAGGCTTTTAAATACCTATCACAAGGCTATGGCTTTCTATACGCCTTGCAATTCACACGCAAACCCGATGGTGCTCTTTACTTCACTTACGACGAAGTAAAAGCCCTGCAAAACCAACTCATCGCAAGTATTGGTCTTTGGGATAGCGCTCATTTGTTAGCTCCTGCCGAGGTTGCTGGCTCTCTTAAAAACATCGCACAACAAATCGCAGAACGTTACGAACTATGATAAAAAATATACTCTTATACCTCTTTGCAATAGCACTATGCGCCTGCGAAGACAAGACAGACACGGCTGCACCTATCAAGGTAGGCACAGAAAACACTTCGCTTGCCCAGCTAACATTGCACCCTCAAAGCAGACACGACCTCTTGCTATCAGGGGGCAATCATAAGTATACGGTAAACGTAGCCAACAGTCGTTTGGCAAGTGCTTCTATCAGTCAGGATACGCTAAAGATAACAAGTTATCAGGAGCAAGGCACTACCTTTGCCATTATCCACTCTCACGACCAAAGCGCACGCTTAGAGATTAGGGTAATACCTAACGAGCTTAACTTTACGGCTTCGGAAGTAACCCTTGCCCCTACTGACATCAATAAGACCATACGCTTAGGAGGTGGCGATGTAGTGAGCCTGACCTCTACTGACCCTGATGAGGTAATAAAAGCTACTTGGCAGGGCAATAATGGCATTATAGAAATTAGAGGCAAAGCTGAAGGAGTAGCAACGCTTACAGCTACCTCAGCGGGGCTCGCCCCAAAAGAACTTAGGGTAAGGGTACGCTGTATAGACGAGAAAGGCTTTCTGAATCAGTTAGGGGTATACCACAATACCAGCAGGTCGCTCAGCCAAGCTATCAACCCAGCGCGTATTGTTAAAAACCCTACCACAGGCACTTTCTTTTCGGGGCGTGCTAACGTTAATGCCCTTAATAATTGGTATTATAAAGTCCCCCCTGTTGAGCGCCCTATAGAAGGCACTCATATCAACCTACTTATTGAGTACAAAAGGTTTGGAGGGGTAGCTACTCGCGAAAACCTTAACTTTTATGTAGAAGAAGTCCGCACTGCTACCCAAGAAGTAGTCTTGCGCGGTAAAACCCTGAAAATAGTAGTACCTTATTACAATTAGCCGCACTTTCAATGGGACGGGTAAATGTATAAAATGAAAAATTGAAAAAAGAAATTTTAGAGGGTAATCACTCTTAAGGGAAAGAAAATTTTTCTCTTTGGCTATCTCGAAGGCATCCCGAAGACGAAGTGAAGACAAAGTGAAGACGAAGCGTACTTTCAACCAATACCAGCTTTCTGCCAAACGACCTAAAAACAGAAAAATAATTGTTTTTTCAAGTATGCCTTAACTGACTAAAAATCTCAATGAAACAGAGAATCACTTCTTTTTCTAATTCCCATTGTTTAACCTATCTCTCAATAGCCCAACTGACCAGTTTTGTTAATTAATTTAATTTATATATTTTTTATGAAGCACATCAAACTTTTGTACGTATGTATGGCTCTTATGACCTTTTTGTTTGCAGCTTGCAAGAAAGACGATAAGACCGAAACTCTCACCTTAGAGAAAACAGCTCTAACGCTCAAAGTAAATGAGCAGACTACCATTCGCATTGTCTCTGGCAATGGCAACTACACTGCCAAGTCAGCCGATGAGAGCAAAGCTAGTGCTGTTATCGACCAAAACAACCTAAAAATCACTGCTAAAGCAGAAGGAGAAACTACTGTATCCGTATCTGATGCCGACGGGCAAACTGTGAAAGTAGCAGTGCGCATTGTAAATCTTATCATACCGGGGGCTACTCTTACTGTAGAGCAAGGAAGTACCCTTACCTATACCCTCAGCTTTGGCTCTAAGTATGAAGTCAGCACTGCCGATGATAAGATAGCTACAGCCGAACTTTCCGACAAGGTGCTTAGCATCAAAGGAGTAGGGAAGGGGCAAACACAAATAACAGTGAAAGACACTCCTACCGAGAAGGTACAAGTTTTAACAGTAACGGTTATTAATTCGTTTGCAGTACAGAAAGCTACACTTTCCTTGGTAAACGGAGAAGATGAGGTAATTGCTCTTGTGAAAGGAAATCTTAAACAGCTTTACAGTTTCAAAGCAGAGCCCGAAGGAATTGTTACTACCACAGTAGAGGCCGTAAAAGATGCACAGATAGTGAAGAGTGAGAACATTCGTGTAAAAGGAGAAAAAGTAGGAACTACCAAGATTACTATTACCGATGAGGTGAGCAAACAAACAGCTACTTTTCAAGTAACTGTTGCAGCTGCCGAGCTTACAGTAGCTACTACTATTGCCGAAGTAGATGTAGAGGGCACTACCGAAATCCGTATCAATACCGGTAACTCCGGTTATACAGTGAGCTCTTCAGCTCCTTCTATAGCTACAGCCGAGGTAAAGGACGGAACTCGTATCAACCACTTAGACCAATTGCACAAAGCCGTTTACATCAAAGGGCTAGCAGCAGGTACTGCTACTATTACCCTTAAAGATGTACAAGGAAAAACTGTAAATATCAAGGTAACAGTAAAAGGGAAAGATGATATCTTTAACATTGATGCAGATGGAGTAGTAAAACTAAAAGATGGGGCTACAGCTCAAGGAGCCATCAAAATTCCTGATACAGGGAAAAGTATAGCTTCGGGAATATTTAGAGATGCTAAAGGAATTACTTCTGTTGATTTTAATAAAGTAACAAAAATAGAAGCTAGTGCTTTTTGGGCTGCTTCTAATTTGAAAAGCATTACAATGAATGATGTTAGTAGTATAGGAGGAACGGCTTTTGCTAATTGTACAGCATTGAAAAGTATTACTGTAAAAAGAGCTACACCACCTACAATTACTAAAACAACTTTCTTTAAAGTATCTGGAGCTATCATATACGTTCCGCAAGGAGCCAAAGCTGATTATGAAGCCAATGCTTTTTGGAAAGCTTTAGGAGAAATCAAAGAGCTAAACTAACGATAACACTTAGTTAACAAAGAAGGAGCTCCTCCGCTTGCTGCGGAGGAGCTCCTTTTATCTTCTCCAAAACTTTTTCCTAAAAAGCTTGCAATATACTTGAAAAAGACCTATCTTTGGGGCGTAAAATCAACCGAAAAGTATGTTAGTAAAAATCTACGGAAGTGCCGTTTTTGGGGTAGAAGCTACTACTATCACCATAGAGGTAAATATCGACAAAGGCGTAGGTTACCACTTGGTAGGACTACCCGACATTGCGATTAAGGAAAGCAACTACCGCATTGCTGCCGCTCTTCAAAACAACGGATACAAAATCCCAGGAAAGAAGATTACTATCAATATGGCTCCTGCCGATATGCGCAAAGAAGGTTCGGCCTACGACCTGAGTTTTGCCATTGGTATCTTGGCAGCCAACGGACAAATACAAACAGAAAACTTACAGCAATATGTTATAATGGGAGAACTTTCATTAGACGGAAGTTTGCAACCCATTCGTGGGGCTTTGCCTATTGCTATCCAAGCCCGAAAAGAAGGCTTTAAAGGCTTCATCCTTCCCGCTCAGAATGCTAAGGAAGCTGCTATTGTAGATAATTTAGAGGTCTATGGGGTGCAAAACATCAAGGAGGTAATCGACTTTTTCAATGGCGAGGCTACTCTTTGTCCTACAATGATTGATACACGGGCAGAGTTCTTCAAAAACTTAGAAAATCCAGAGTTTGACTTTGCCGATGTGAAAGGCCAAGAAATGGTAAAACGCTGTATGGAGATAGCTGCAGCTGGAGGGCATAACATCATTTTGATAGGACCACCTGGTTCGGGCAAAACAATGCTAGCCAAACGCCTACCTAGTATCCTTCCCCCGATGACACTGCACGAAGCCTTAGAGACCACCAAAATTCACAGTGTGGTAGGCCGCATTAAGGACAGCGGACTGATGAGCCATAGACCTTTTCGCAGTCCACATCACACTATCTCCGATGTAGCCTTGGTAGGAGGGGGCACTTATCCTCAACCCGGCGAAATATCTTTAGCGCACAACGGAGTACTTTTCTTAGACGAACTTCCCGAGTTCAAACGTGCCGTTTTAGAAGTGATGAGACAGCCTTTAGAAGACCGCGAAGTAACTATCTCAAGAGCTAAATTCTCAGTTACCTATCCTGCATCGTTTATGTTGGTAGCTAGTATGAATCCCAGCCCTAGTGGTTATTTTAACGACCCCGATGTCCCTATGAGTAGTACCCCTGCCGAGATGCAACGCTATATGAGCAAGATATCAGGGCCTCTGTTAGACCGAATAGACTTACATATAGAAGTGAACCCTGTACCTTTTGAAAAACTCTCAGATAGTCGCAGGGGCGAGAGTAGCAATGAAATACGACAGCGCGTAATCGAAGCTCGCAATATTCAAACCGAACGTTTCAAAGAGTATGAGCATATCCACTACAATGCTCAAATGAATACCAAACAAATTCAGAAGTTTTGCAAAGTAAACGACCAATCACTTCAGCTTCTAAAAAGTGCTATGGCACGCTTGAACCTCTCGGCACGCGCCTACGATCGCATACTAAAAGTAGCTCGCACCATTGCCGACTTGGCCAAGTCATACGAGGTGAAACCTGAGCACATAGGCGAAGCCATACAATATCGCAGTTTAGACCGCGAAGGATGGTTTAGCTGATAAGTAAAAGATAACAATTAATAGTATTATATAATGAAGAGATATTTTATAACTACAGCCATAGCCCTTTTGGGGCTCGTAGCTTGCAACACAAGCAATAAAATCAATACCGATGAAGCGATGACTCTCATCACCGAGTATTTGGAAGAAAATCCACAATACGAAACAGGAAAGTTCAACACCCACAAACAGAAGTTAGTAACCGACAAGGACAAAGAACTGATTGATGCTATCCAACAGTTGGCCGAAGAGGGATTGATAGACATTAACAATGAGAAAGTGCGCAAACGCTGGTTTTCTAAAGATAGTGTGTACATCATTACACCTACTCTTACGCAGGAGGCACTCCCTTATTTGGTAAAACAAAACAAAAACAATGCTGAGGTGAAAACTATCATCTACAAACTGAATGAGAAGAAGATAACGATGGAGAAAAGCACCGAAAAAGTTATGGTATGTATAGCTGTTTTAGACAAAGAGAAAACACCTTTCTACAACTTTGGCAAAGATCCTTATCCAAATGCTTCCTTCATTACACAAAAGTTTAAGCTCAAATACAACGAAAAGACAGGTTGGAAAATTATCAAAAAATAGCTACGTATGAAAAATCTCAGTATTCTTAGCCTTGTACAAGGCGTCTTAAGCTTGCTTTCTGCAGTGCTTATTTCTAAAATGTCTTTTGTAGGACGCATAGGAGTCAGCACCTTTTACAGTCAATATGCCATCTTTAAAGTATGGTGGAAGACAGCTATTCTACTATTTATAGTGCAGTTTGTGCTTATTTTGTTTCTGAATACCTTTAGAACGAAAGTAAGTGCAGGCTTTGCGCGCTTGTTAGCTGTATTGCTTGCAGGTATAGGGCTACTTGGCTTTTACCTTACTTATGTAGATTTTACAACTACCTCCCATAAGCTGATGAAGTTCAGTTTCCATTCAGGGTTTTATCTTTTCTGGATAGGATGGCTTATTAGTTGCACTTACTTCGCTTTAGCAAAGGGAGCAAAGCAAACGACAGACCTCCCATCAGAAGTGTCATAGCAAACTGCGAAGTCCAAACAATCCACCCAAAAGCAGTGCCTATCGGGGTAGATACGCCAAAGAGGAAAAGCACCTCAGCAATGAAGAACGGATAAGAGCCAAAGCCAGCATTGGTAAAACTCATCGCAAAACTCCCTACTACAAAGGCCGTTAGTACATTAGGAAGACTGATGTTCGCCGTTTCAGGCAAGGCGAAGAAAGGAAGATAAAACATACAAAAATACATAGCCCAAATGAAAAGGGTATGGCCTAAAAATAACACACGATGGCGTATTTTCAGCACAGAAAGTACGCCTTCTTTTATGCCGTTAGCAAACCCTTTCAGTTTGACAAAGATTTTTTGCTCCGAAGTGTAGACGAGAAATAAAAAAAGGAAGAAGCTAATGCCGCCTATAACAAGTAGCAAAAGCAGTTTTTGAAAAGGAATTTTGGAAAGAAGAAAATGGCTAATCACATCAAACTGCAGTACAAAGGCCGCAGAGGTGAACAGAAGAAGCAAAAGCAGGTCTATAACCCGCTCAGAGATGATAGTGCCAAACGACTTTTCAAAAGGAACTCCATCATAATTACTGACCAGCAGGGCACGCGAGACCTCTCCCGAACGCGGAATAGTTACATTCACTAAATAGCCAATGAATACAGCCATAGCTCTATGTAGCAAAGAGGTGCGATAGCCTATAGGGCGAAGTAGCAACTCCCAGCGCAACGCACGCGAAAGGTCGCTGAGAAAACCTAAGACTACTGCCAATGCAATGTAGAAATAATTGGCAGAGAGGAATGTTTTTTTTATTTCAGAGAACTGTTCCTCAGAGAATTGTTGGTAGGCATACCAACACAAAAAACCTCCCACGAGCAATGGGAGGGTGAGTTTGAGTCCTTTTTTCATTCTAACAGATTGGTTTGTTCGTCCGGAAAGATAATAGACGGTTTGAACAGCTTAGCTTCTTCGAAATCCATTAGTGCGTAAGAAATAATAATGATGATATCTCCTTTCTGCACCTTCCGTGCGGCGGGGCCATTGAGAACAATAGCTCCAGAATTTCGTTTCCCTTTGATGACATAAGTGTCAAGGCGTTCGCCATTATTCACATTTACAATAGACACTTTCTCTCCTTCAATCATTCCAGCAGCTTCAATAAGAGCTTCGTCTATAGTGATGCTGCCAATGTAATCTAAATCAGCCCCCGTAACTTTCACACGGTGAATTTTAGATTTCAATACTTCTATTTGCATTTTTTGTTTGTATTTAAAAAACGCGGCAAAAGTACAAATAATTAGCTAATTGACAAATAAGTTAATTATTGTATTTTCCAACTTTTTGCTTTTAAGATAGCCAATATGGCTGTGTCTTTTTTCTCAGAGAGGGTTAAATGAATAGTTCCTCCTGTGCTATTGATAGTTTCTAAGCCCTTTTTAAGAGATTCATCAAATAACATATTCTTTGTTATATCTAGATCAGTAAGCTTTCTAAGGCTACTTAGGTTGATACTTTCTAATAGATTATCACTTATGTTTACCTTTCTGAGTTCAGTGTTTTTTTGTAAATCAATTTCTTTCAAGTAGTTACTTGCTACATTCAACTGTATAAGCAGTGGGTTGTGTTTAAGCTCAATCTCAGTTAGTTCTGCCTTTTCCGAAACTAAAGTGTGCACCTTCCCGTAGATTCTAAAAGTTTGTGTAGTAATAATATAAGCTGGATTTGGGTTGCTAAAATCAGGTACTTTATCTATGGTGGGCTCATAGATGCCATTTCCATTAAGGTCAAGCCATACTCCTTTTTGGTCAGTTGTGCTGGCTTGGAGGTTGAGGGATATGGACATACCTTCTTTTTGCTGGGTGGTGAGCTGTATATAGGTGGTTTTATCAAAAAGAGAAGGCTCTGCAGCAGGGGAGTTTGCTGCGGGGGTGATAATCTTCTTACTTACATAGTCTTTACTATTTCCTGCTTTTCCCAATACTCTTACCCATACGATATAGGTTGTTTTCTCGGTAAGCTCGGTAATAGTATATTCTA
>CAUQNY010000021.1:0-30772 GCA_963519425.1 uncultured Capnocytophaga sp. | reverse complement strand
GGATAACAGCAACTACTGAATACATAGAACGTTTCTTTAGAAACCTAATTTTAGGCGAGGAAAACGAGCTTAAAAATAGGTATTTATTAGTAGGGGATGAGCTTCAAAGTGCAAAAGAGCAAATTCCAAAGGGCAAAATTTGCACTTTGAATTGCACTTTGGAGGAAATGGCAGTATTACAATACTTACAACAAAATCCTACCGCCACTCAAAAGATTATTGCCAAGCATATAGGAAAATCAGAACGCACCATAAAGACTATTACAGCAAATCTGGTAGGAAAAGGACTTATCGAACGTAAAAATGGTAAACGTAATGGCTTTTGGGAAGTGAAAACAAACAAATAAATGCCTAAAGAATTGGAAAACAACAACTCTTAACTCCATAGCTTTTAACTAATATGATGTTACCAGAAGAAGAAAATTACGCAGTTTCTAAATTTGAAGCAATGCTCAAAGAGAATAATATTCTCTTTTTTGATGTAAATGAATTTGAAGAAATTATAGAATACTACTTAGATTATGGCCGTACAACCAAGGCAAAGCGCGCTTTGGAGATAGGACTATCACAACACCCCGATGCTATTTCTCTGAAACTGCTCTATGCCGAAGAATTAGTATTTGAAGACCGTTTAGAAGATGCTACTAAACTTTTAAATGAGCTGGAAGGAAGTGAACCAATGAATGCTGAAATCTATGTTCAGAAAGCCAACTTGTATTCCAAGCTGAATCAGCATAGGAGGGCTATTGAGATGTTGCAACACGCTCTTACCCTTGATAATGAACAAGCTTATCTCTTTGCCCTCATTGCAATGGAATACTTCTATATGGAAGATTATGACCATGCTAAAGATTATTTTGGCAAATGTATAGAAGAAGATCCTCAGGACTATAACGCCCTACAGCAACTTTTGTACTGCTACGAAGTTTTGGACAAAGCACAAGAGGCTATGAACTTCCTTAACCATTATTTAGACCAAAACCCTTATTGCGAAGTAGCTTGGTACCATCTGGGCAGACTTTATTTTACCCGAAATGACTTTGAAAATGCTTTGCGCTGCTTTGACTTTGCTATCATTAGCGACGATACTTTTACAGGTGCTTACTTTGAAAAAGCTAGAACTCTAGAGGTATTAGAGAACTTTGAAAAAGCTATAGAGAATTATAAAATTACTTTGACACTAGACGACCCTTCGGCTTTGGCTTTCTTGCATATAGGACGTTGCTACGAAAAAATGGGCAATGACGCCAAAGCAGAAGAGTATTACTTCAAGGCTACTCACGAAGACCCTCAATTAGATAAGGCTTGGATTACTTTGGCCGACTTTTACTACTTGCGTAGAAATCATGAAAAAGCACTAAAATACATTCAAAAAGTACTTTCTTTTGAGGTCGGTGAGCCTTATTATTGGAAACGATATGCCGAGCTAAATTATTACTATTTACAGAACTTGAAAGAAGCAGAGTACGGCTACCACAAAGCTGTGCAAAATGGAGACTATTCTTATGCTACCCTTATCGAATGGGTTGATCTAATGTTGCTACTCGAAAAATACAGAGAAGCCTTGCCTATTATTTCTGATGTAATACAAATCTATCCTCACGAGTTGGTGAATTACTACCGTGTGGCCTTTGCTTATTATGGTGTAGGCGAAATGGAAGCGGCCGCTCATTACTTCCAATTAAGCGTAAAGCAAGCGCCCCAATGGCAGTTGTTCTTTGAGAATAAATTTGACTTTAAAATAGAATAAGTTATGGGGATAGTGCTCCGTCAATCTTTGAAAAATGTGCTTTCCACCTACTTGGGCTTTGCCATAGGAGCACTGAATACTCTTTTCCTATTTACCTATTTCCTTTCCAAAAGCGAGTATGGATTGGTTAGCTATGTTACTTCTACTGCTACTATCTTATCGCCTCTTATTGCTTTTGGAGTAAATAATACACTGATTCGCTACTATACATCCTACACTAGCAAAGATGAACAAGGGCAATTTAACTTGATGCTTTGCTTTCTTCCTTGGATAGCACTTCTGCCTGCTACCCTTATAGGCATGATAGGATACGAACAGATTGCCCAATGGCTTTCTGCTAAAAATGTCGAAGTGCGTCCTTATATTCCACTCATTTTTCTCACTTCTGTAGCAATAGCCTATTTTGAAATAGCTTATGCGTGGGCACGTGTACAGCTAAAAACTGTCTTTGGGAACTTCCTTAAGGAAGTGTTTCACAGGGTAGGAGTGATGGTTTTGCTTTTGGCTATTTATCTTCATTTGATTAATTTTCATCAGCTGATGTGGGGGATTTTATGGGTATATGCCTTACGTATGCTCTTAATGTTCGTTTCTGCTTTCTATGTGTATAGACCACACTTTTCTTGGGGATTCCCTTCTAATAAGAAAGAGGTCTTTCTGTATAGCCTTTTCGTAATTCTATCGGGGTCGGTGGCTTCTGTGCTGATGGATATTGATAAGTTTATGCTTAATCAATATTTGCACATAGGTGAAATTGCGGTGTATAATGTTGCTATCTTCACAGCTACAGTGATTGCTATTCCTTACCGCAGTATGTACCAGATTGTAAATGCAATGACTGCTCAGTTTATGAATCAGAAGAGAGTAAAAGAGTTAGCTGATTTGTATAAGCGTAGTACGGTAAATACATACTTTGTGAGTATGCTAATTTGTGTGCTTATAGTGGTTAATGCTCAACAATGCTACGCTTTGTTGCCCAATAAAGATTACAACACAGGTCTTATGGTTCTGGTTATTATATCGGTAGTAAAGCTCTCTGATACTTTAGTGGGCTTCAATAATGCTGTGTTACTGAACTCACCTTACTACCACACGGTGCTGTTTTTGGGTGTTTTCTTGGCAATAGGGACTATTTTGATGAACAGATGGCTTATCCCTCTTTACGGTATCAATGGGGCTGGAATAGCAACTCTTATTGCTTTTAGTTTGTATAACTTGCTCAAGTCAGTTTTTGTGTATCGCAAATATGGCTTGCAACCTCTCTATAAAGAAACATTACTGACTACCTTCTTTGGTCTTGTATCAGTAGGAGTTTTTTTCTTTTGGGATTTTCCGTTTCACCCTCTTATGAATATCTGCTTAAAATCGTTGCTCGTAGGGGGGGCTTTTGTCTTTTTTCTTCTTAAATGGAACCTCTCTAAGGATTTGGTAAGGTTAATTTGTAAGTTCCAGTAAAAAGTGTTATTTTTCTTTGGTTGATTACTTTTTTTACGTACCTTTGTCGGTGTTTAAAAATGGTATTAGTTTAAAATTTAACTAAATATTATGTCAAAAGAATTAGAGAACGTAATGACGAATCGCTTTGAAAAGAAGCATCTTATTGCACTAGTATGCATTTTAATTGTTACTACTATTGTATGGAATTTGCCTACAGAGGTGTTTCATATCGACGGATTGACCGTCGTACACCAACGGATTATTGCTATTTTTGTGTTTGCTACACTGATGTGGATTAGTGAGGCTATTCCTTCGTGGGCGACCTCTTTGGGTATTATCACCTTGATGTGCTTGACAGTTTCTAACCATAGTCTTTTTTTCTTTAGAGGAGAAGAGGGAGAGGTTTTTGGGAAGTTGCTTAGCAGTAAGGAGATTATGGCTACTTTTGCCAACCCTGTGATTATTCTCTTTTTGGGTGGGTTCTTCTTGGCTATTGCAGCTACCAAGTCAGGTTTAGACGTGTTTCTTGCTAAAAATCTAATACGTCCGTTTGGTCGCAAGAGCGAGAATGTGTTGTTGGGTTTTTTGCTTATTACGGGGATTTTCTCAATGTTTGTGAGCAATACAGCTACAGCAGCTATGATGTTGACTTTTCTAACACCTGTTTTTGCGGCACTTCCTGCCAATGGTAAGGGGCGTGTGGCGCTGATGATGAGTATTCCTATTGCAGCTAACTTGGGGGGTATGGCCACTCCTATTGGGACTCCTCCTAATGCTATTGCTTTGCAGGCTTTGAATGACCCAAAAGGGCTGAATATGGGGGTTGATTTCGGTGAGTGGATGGCATTTATGTTTCCATTGGTTCTTTTATTGCTTTTTATTTCGTGGCGGCTTATCTTGAAGTTTTTTCCGTTTACACAGAAGACTATTAACTTGCACATTCTGGGTAAGGTACACCGCGGTTGGCGTATGTGGGTAGTGAGTGGCACGTTTATTATTACTATTCTTTTGTGGCTGATTCCGAGCAATCTTACTGGCATTGATGCTAATACTGTAGCACTGATACCTATGGGGGTATTTGCTGCTACGGGGGTGATTACAGCTAAGGACTTGCAGTCTATCAACTGGAGTGTTATCTGGATGGTAGCTGGGGGATTTGCCTTAGGATTGGGGATGAATGATTCGGGGTTGGCAGACCTTGCGATTGAGAGTATTCCTTTTCATTCGTGGTCTCCAGTAGTGATTCTTATTGCTTCGGGAGCTATTTGTTATCTTTTGAGTAACTTTATTTCTAACACTGCTGCTGCGGCTTTGCTGATTCCTATTTTGGTAACTATTTGCAAAGGGATGGGAGAGAACTTGAGTATGATAGGAGGAACTTCAACTGTGCTTATAGGAATAGCTCTGGCAGCTTCATCTGCGATGTGCTTGCCTATTTCTACACCTCCGAATGCTATAGCTTATTCTACTGGATTGGTAAAACAAAATGATATGCTAAAGATGGGGCTTATCGTAGGTATAATAACAATGGTAATAGGGTACGGTGTTTTATACTTAATAGGCAAAACGCATTTCTTAGGATAACACGGCACTAAATTAATGAGAAAAAATTAGAATGAAGAATATTATTATCACAGGTACCAGCAGAGGAATAGGCCTTGCATTGGTACAGCAGTTAGCTGCGGAAGGGCATAACATTTTAGCTCTTTCGCGGCAAACTGCTTCTATAAGGGCACTTCAACTGCCTAATGTACATTGTTTTCCTTTTGATATTACACAAGAGAAAGACTTAAAAGCTGTCGTAGAGTATCTGCAAAGCCAATGGAGGCACGTAGATATTCTGATTCATAATGCAGGTAAACTCGTGAATAAGCCTTTTGAAGAGCTTACTGAAGCAGACTTCTTAGGAGTATATAAGGTGAATGTATTCGGAGTGGTACAATTGACCCAAAAAGTGTTGTCTTTTATGGAAAGAGGAGCACACGTGGTGAGTATTAGCAGTATGGGAGGTGTGCAGGGGAGTTTAAAGTTTGGTGGCTTAGCAGCTTATAGTTCGTCTAAAGGAGCTATGATTACATTATCTGAACTTTTAGCAGAAGAGTATAAGGAGAAGGGCATTGTTTTTAATACTTTGGCTTTAGGAGCAGTACAAACTGAAATGCTTGACGAAGCTTTTCCGCTGTATAAGGCTAATATTAATCCACAGCAAATGGCTCGTTACATTGCCTATTTTGCTCTCAATGGAAGTGAGTTTTTTAATGGAAAAGTGCTGCAAGTAGCTAATACTACTCCGTAGTTACAAGATTGTAGTTAAGCAAATATTCGCTTATAATCTCACTCAAAATTCTCATAAAAATAAATATTTAACTCTGGTTATTAATCTTTTATAGAATATTTTTGAATCTTTTATTCAATTACAACTTCTTACTTTTTAATACTATCAGTTTTATAAATATAATATATTGATATTCAACAAAATAAGGTACTAACTATAACTACAATTAGGAATTTTGAATTATTTTTCATATTTTCGTTTAGTTTTCAAAGATTGTATTATCACTTAAAAATATTATATTTAAACATCTGTAAAAAAATATTTTAGTTTAAAAAAATTATTATGAGTAAAACAATAGTCTCTACAGCAAAAAAGAAGCAGAAAGCTAACCGAACTAAAAAGGTAGGATTACCAGCAGGAAGCTTGGTATATTTTGGTGAAAAGGAAAAACCTCTAAATATAGAAGTCATCACGTATAATGAAAGCTCTTGTCAGTTTAAAAAAGTGTTCTCAGCTGCAGATGCTCTAAATACTATTGGTGATGGGTACATTACGTGGCTTAATGTGAATGGACTGAACAACATTGAGGAGGTAAAAAAATTAGGAGCTTACACCCAACTGAACAATCTTCTCTTGGAAGATGTGCTGGATACTGAACACCGTCCGAAGGTAGAAATATTGGATAACCATATTCTCGTTATTATTAAGATGTTGTACTATGGAAAAGATGGACAACTTTTATCGGAGCATTTAGCTTTGCTTTTGGCTTCCAACTATCTTATCACTTTTCAAGAAAGTGAAGGTGAAGATGTATTTGAACCTGTGCGAAAACGTTTGCAAAATGCCGAAACTTCTTTTAGAAAGCGAAATACAGATTACTTGCTTTTTGGCCTTTTAGACGCTATCGTAGACAACTATTTTGTAATTTTAGATAAAGTAACTGAGAGAATAGAAGTTATTGAAGATGAAATTATAGTACACCCAAAAGAAGATATGATTTCTGAAATTCAGTTTCTTAAAAAAACTGCTATCTTCTTGCAGAAATCAATCATTCCTTCAAGAGAGGTGGTTAACAAGATAGAAAAGAGCCCTCATTGGCTAATAGAAGTAGATACTAAGCACTATTTTAGAGATCTGCATGACCATACTGTGCAGATTGTTGAAACTCTTGTTACATACCGGGATATTCTTTGGGGGCTTACCGATACCTATATGGGTGCTATGAGTAACAAAATGAATAATATTATGAGATTACTCACCCTTATTTCTACTATTTTCATCCCATTGACTTTTATAGTAGGTGTGTATGGTATGAATTTCAAGTATATGCCAGAATTAGAATTGTGGTGGGCTTACCCATTGGTATGGGGTATAATGTTAAGTATTTCAGTAGCAATGATTTTCTATTTTAAACAGAAAAAATGGTTTTGAGATTCTGAAAAAATACAGTACCTTTGCACCCTATGAATTTGTTATCCCCTCTTGTAAAACAATTCGTCAAAGAATACCAAGGAACAATAACTGATTTGCTCCTAAAAAAGCCTTTTTTTGAAGGAATTACTAATAAAGACCTCGTACAACAGATAGAAGGTAGACGCATCGCAGCCAAAAAACTACCTTTTCTCCTTGCTGATAACATACTATTTCCCCCAACACTAAATCTGGAGCAAAGCTCATCGGAGGCAACAGCTCAATACAAAGCACAAGGCTTGAAAGGAAATCGATTTTTAGATCTTACTTGTGGTTTTGGGATTGATGCATTCTTTTTATCAGAACACTTTGCAGAAGTTACCTTGGTAGAACAAAACAAAGAGCTTTTAGATAAAGTCGTACATAACTGGAAAATATTAGGACGAAAGGCAAACTTTGTAAATGGAAATGCTGTTAGCTTTCTAGAAGAAACAAATCTTCATTATGAAGTGATTTACATAGACCCTGCTCGAAGAGACAATTACCAACAGAAGAAGTTCCTATTGGAAGACCTATCACCTAACATCTTAGACTTACAGCCTCTGCTTTTACAGAAAGCAGACAAGGTAATGACCAAACTATCACCGATGATAGACCTTAGTTATCTATTGCACACTCTACCTAATATTACGCATCTCTTTCTAATAGCCTTGCACAACGAACTTAAAGAGGTATTAGTTGTACAAGAACGCATCTCTACCCCTCCCATACAACTCCATTGTGTGAACTTAGAAAGTAATGAACCTACTTTGACTTTTAGCAAAGATGTGTGGCAAACTACTGCTCCCCTATATAGTAATCCTAAACGCTATTTGTATCTTCCCAACAATGCTCTATTGAAATCAGGAGCATTCAATTATATAGGAATGTATTTTGGATTAGAAAAATTAGATGTGAATACTCATCTATATACATCAGAAACTCTAAAACTACCTTTTGCAGGGCGAATATTAGAGGTGAGTCCTATCCAACCAAAAGAGCTGAAAGCAAAAAGCAAATATTGTATTCTCTCTAAAAACTATCCTTTGACAGTTGAAGAAATTAAAAAGAAGTACAGACTAATAGAAGGAGGTAAAGAATATCTTATCTTTACCCGCTCTATTGCAGGATGTGTTGTACTTTTAGGAAGAATAGTTCAATGAGGAAAAGCTTTCTAAGTTTACAACAATAAGAAAAACAAATACAAAAGTAATACATTTTAGCAAGTATATGGAAATCATTTTGAAATACTATCAATCTCTTTCAGAGAGACAAGTACAGCAATTTTCAATGCTCAAATCTCTTTATGAAGAATGGAATGCCCAAATCAATGTCATCTCGCGAAAAGATATGGATGATTTTTACGAACGGCATGTGTTGCATAGCCTAGCGATAGGCAAACACATTCAGTTTTCTGATAACACACAACTGTTGGATGTAGGTACAGGAGGAGGCTTCCCTGGGGTGCCTTTAGCTATTCTATTTCCTAATTGCCAGTTTACCTTGGTTGATTCTATTGGAAAGAAAATAAAAGTAGTGAAAGAGGTTGTAAATGCCCTAGGGCTTACTAATGTATCAGCATTACAAACTAGAGCTGAGGAACTGAAAGGGAACTATGATTTTGTAGTCAGTCGTGCTGTTACGCAAATGAAAGATTTTGTGCCTTGGGTACGTAAAAAGTTTAATAAAACACAAAGGAATGAGATCCCTAATGGAATCCTCTATTTAAAAGGAGGAGACCTCTCTGAAGAATTAGCTTATTTTCCTAAAGCTGTTATTACTAATATCAGTAAGTATTTTGAAGAGCCTTTTTTTGAGACTAAAAAGATTGTATATCTACCTCTTTAACTACCTATAATAAAAATTGTAGGACGCTTTTGCAAATCTATAGGAGTTTTGCGCCATTGACCAATAGAATAAGTAAGAATAGTCTCAGTAGGTAGCGTAATATCTGCAGCAATACATAGTAGTAGATTGGGTTGCAAGGTATCTAAAAGGTCATTAAAGAGTCCCATATTTCGGTAAGGTGTCTCAATAAACAATTGTGCTTGTCCTTCGAGAGCTTTGCGTTCTAAAGACTTTATTGTATGCTTACGCTCTTGCTTATCTATGGGGAGATAGCCATTAAAAGCAAAACTCTGCCCATTGAGCCCGCTGGCCATCATTGCTAACAACAAAGAAGATGGTCCTATCAGTGGGATAACCTTTATTCCTTTTTTGTGAGCAACCCTGACAACTTCAGCCCCTGGGTCAGCAATACCAGGGCAACCGGCTTCAGATAAGATACCAATATCATTTCCTTCAAAACATGGTGCTAAAAATGAAAGCAAATCAGTAGTGTGGTTGTGCTTATCTATAACAGCTATCTGCAAGCTAGCCTGCACCTTATTAGGAGTGATACGCTTGATAAACTTCCTTGCTGACTTCTCATTCTCCACTACAAAATATGTAAGTTGTCTCACAATATTTTCTACTTGTGCAGGCAATACTTCCAACGAACTATCTCCTAACAAATTAGGTATCAAATAGACCTTTCCTATCTTCTTGCACATCTTCTTGTAATTTTAATTTGCTACCTCGCTGATGAACTTTAAGCGGTAGATTCTTAACTCATCATCCTCATAATCTCCTCCAAATTCTTTGGAAGCAATAGAAATCTTATCGCTTTCTGCCTCCATAAAGTATTCGTGCAATTCTTCTTGTTGTTCTTCATCAAAAATCTCATTTACCCAATAGTCGATATTGAGCTTAGTTCCGCTATAAACTATTTGCTCCATCTCCTTTAGAAAATCGTCCATTTCCAACCCTTTGGCTTGTGCAATATCAGGCAATGGAAGTTTCCGATCAATATTCTGGATAATGAATAGTTTCAGTGCTGAATTAGAACCTGTGGTCTTCACAATGAGGTCTTCTGGACGTATTATATCATTTTCTTCTACATAACGCTCAATAAGCTTTACAAATTCAGGTCCAAACTTCTTAGCTTTTCCCTCACCAATACCATGTACATTCGTAAGCTCCTGAATAGTGATAGGGTATTTGAGAGCCATATCTTCTAACGAAGGGTCTTGGAAGACTACAAATGGAGGCACACCTTTTTGTTTTGCCACTTTCTTGCGCAAATCCTTGAGCATATCTAAAAGAACAGGATCTGCTACACTAGTATTAGCACTATTAGTGGTTTCAGGTTCTTCCTCAAAACTGTGGTCTTCAGTCATCATAAACGAAGTTACATCTTTCAAGTAAGCTTTTCCTTTCTCTGTGATGAACATTACTCCGTAGGTTTCTATATCCTTACGTATGAGCCCATTTACCATCACTTGTCGTAGTAAAGCCATCCAATAGGCATCATCTTTATCTTTCCCAATGCCAAAAAAATCTTGCTCATCTATACGATGTGCTTTGATAAGGGCACTTACTTTGCCTATAAGAGTATTTACAATTTCTTTTGCCTTGAACTTCTGTTTGGTAGCAATAATCACATTCAGCAATTTTACTACATCGTCCTTAGCTTCTTTCTTTTCTTTAGGGAAACGAACATTGTCGTCCATATCAGCTCCTTCTCCATTCACCTCATCGAATTCTTCACCAAAATAGTGCAAGATAAACTTACGGCGCGAGCTAGAAGTCTCAGCATAAGCTACGATATCCTGTAAAAGAGCTTGTCCTATCTCTTGTTCAGCAATAGGCTTTCCTATCATAAACTTTTCGAGTTTCTCCACATCCTTATACGAGTAGAAAGCCAAACAATGTCCTTCACCACCATCACGTCCTGCACGACCTGTCTCTTGATAGTAGCTTTCAATACTCTTAGGAATATCGTGATGAATAACGAAACGAACATCTGGTTTATCAATCCCCATTCCAAAAGCTATAGTAGCTACTACTACATCTACCTCTTCCATTAGGAACATATCTTGGTGCTTGGCACGCGTTTTAGCGTCCAATCCTGCGTGATATGGTACCGCCAAGATACCATTCACTTGCAATGTCTGTGCAAGATCTTCTACCTTCTTTCGACTCAAGCAATAGATAATACCCGACTTCTTAGGGTTTTGTTTTACAAATCGGATAATGTCAGCGTCTACATTCTTTGTTTTAGGGCGCACCTCGTAGTAAAGGTTAGGACGATTAAAAGAAGACTTAAATACATTGGCCTCTGTCATTCCTAAGTTTTTCAAGATATCTTCTTGCACCTTAGGTGTAGCCGTAGCAGTAAGAGCTACAATAGGAATATTGCTGCCCAATCGTTCTATAATAGTTTTGATATTTCGATATTCAGGACGGAAGTCGTGTCCCCACTCTGAAATACAGTGGGCTTCATCTACCGCTACAAAAGAAATAGGAACTGTTTTGAGGAAGTTAGCATATTCTTCCTTAATAAGCGACTCAGGAGCTACATACAACAGCTTAGTTTTTCCTGCGCTGATATCTTCCATCACTTCGCGAATCTCGTTTTTAGTGAGCGAAGAGTTCAATACGTGAGCAATGCTATCAGTTGATGAAATACCTCGCATTGCATCCACTTGGTTTTTCATCAAGGCAATGAGAGGAGAAATAACAATAGCTGTACCTTCCAGTACCAAGGCAGGCAGTTGGTAGCATAATGATTTGCCACCTCCTGTAGGCATAATCACAAAAGTGTTCTCCCTGTTCATCACGCTGCTGATAATTTCTTCTTGATGACCTTTAAAGGATTCAAAACCAAAATAATATTTCAGCGACTCGTGTAAATCTTCTTTTGTCATTTTCATATCTAAATAATCTTTTGCTTTAGTGTTGTGCTTCTAAGTGTTGTAAGTTTTATTTGACAAATATACGACTTTTTTTTATATCCCAAAAATATTTGAAAGAAAAAATATTGAATTATTAAAAGAGAGAGTTCAAAAAAACTTAAAAGCACTCCTTTTGAAAAAGAAGAAATCTCAGAAGTAACGAAGAGACATAAAATAGGTCAAACACACAAAATCGACAAACGCTAAAAAGCGTAATACAATTTTGTGTGTTTGACCTCAATTTTATTTTCTAAAACTCAGAAGTAAAATGTAACTTGAGCGTAGGGTATTTTTGTTTTACCATCTCGATAGAAAATGCAGAGTCAGCAAGAAAAACCAATTGGTTCTGTTTATCGCGTGCTAAGAACTTCTGCTTTACACGTAAAAAATCGAGATATTCAGGGTCTTTAGGGTTTTCAGGAGCTTCTACCCAGCAGGCTTTGTAGATAGGAAAGTTTTCATAACTGCACTTAGCTCCGTACTCGTGCTCCAATCGGTATTGAATTACTTCATACTGAAGTGCTCCTACTGTTCCAATAACCTTACGACCATTGAAATCTAATTTGAAGAGCTGCGCGACCCCTTCGTCCATTAGCTGGTCAATGCCCTTTTCTAACTGTTTAGATTTCAGAGGGTCGGCATTGTTGATATAACGGAAGTGCTCTGGAGAGAAACTTGGTATTCCCTTGAAATGTAGTATTTCGCCTTCGGTGAGTGTATCTCCTATTTTAAAATTCCCTGTATCGTGCAAGCCTACAATATCTCCTGCATAAGATATATCTACTACTTCTTTCTTTTCGGCAAAGAAAGCATTCGGACTGGAGAACTTCAGCTTCTTGCCGAGACGCGTGTGCAAATAGGGTTTGTTGCGCTCAAAAGTACCTGAAACAATCTTCACAAACGCTAAACGGTCACGGTGATTAGGATCCATATTGGCGTGAATCTTAAAGACAAATCCAGTAAAATTAGCCTCATCAGGAGTTATAGTGCGTTCTTCACTAGCTTTGGGGCGAGGTGAAGGAGCAATTTCTACAAAGCAATCTAGTAGCTCGCGCACGCCAAAGTTATTGAGCGCAGAGCCGAAGAAAACCGGTTGCTGTTGCCCATTAAGGTAGGCCTCACGGTCAAACTTTGGGTACACTTCATATACTAACTCCAAGTCTGAACGTAGATTTTCAGCCGATTGTTGAGATATTATCTTCTCTAATTCAGGGCTATTGATGTCGTTAAAGGCTATAGTCTCTTCTATATTTTTTCGGCTATCACCAGAGAATAAGTTGATGTTTTTCTCCCAAATGTTGTAAATTCCTTTGAAATCATAGCCTATTCCTATAGGAAAACTCAGTGGGGTTACCTTTAAACCCAACTTCTGTTCTACTTCGTCCAAAAGGTCAAAGGCGTCTTTCCCTTCACGGTCTAACTTGTTGATGAACACAATCATAGGAATATTGCGCATACGGCATACTTCTACGAGTTTTTCAGTCTGCTCTTCTACCCCTTTAGCAACGTCGATAACCACAATCACGCTATCTACAGCAGTAAGGGTGCGAAAAGTATCCTCGGCAAAATCCTTGTGTCCAGGGGTGTCTAAGATGTTTATTTTGTGTTCTTTATAGTTAAAAGCAAGTACTGAGGTGGCTACTGAAATCCCGCGTTGGCGTTCAATCTCCATAAAGTCAGAGGTAGCTCCTTTCTTTATTTTATTTGATTTTACTGCACCTGCTTCTTGTATAGCCCCACCAAAGAGTAGAAGTTTTTCAGTGAGGGTTGTCTTTCCCGCATCGGGGTGAGATATGATGCCAAAGGTACGGCGTTTTTGTATTTCTTGTAGTAAAGACATATTAATTAGCAAATTTGTGAATTAGTCAAATAGCCAATTAGCCAATGTACATATTGTAATCATTGGCTAATCGGACATTGGCTTATTGGCAAATCTTGTTAATTTGCTGTTTTTTTAAGAATGTAATCTGCTGCAAGTTCGGTAGTAATTTCGTTTCCTTCTTGGTCAAGCATCACGATGCTACCTTCTTTTACGCGATACAATGATTTAGTATCTGCATTTGCGCTGCTAGTAAGAGTAAGTATTCCTTTTTCAGCATTGTATGCTACAGTACCTTTGTCTTCAAAGCTACCTTTGTCTGATTTTTCTTGAGAGGTATAGCTGTCCTTTTCAATAGTCAAGGTGATGTGGTTTCCTCCACAGTCAGCACAAGGAAGAGTTCCTTGATAAGTTCCTACATAAGAAACTTCTTCAGCCATTGCTGTTGATTGGTTAGCCATTTCGGTCTCGGTTGTGGCAGTCTCAGTAGTCTGAGTGGTGTTGGTTTGATTGCAGGATACAGCCAAAGCAGCTATAACACTGACAGTTAAAAATATTCTTTTCATAGAATTAAAAAAACGTTTAGTTATTAAAACGGCGCAAAAGTAGTAATTTATGCGATATGTCAAAAATTATTGAACATTATTTTTTCAAGGTCAATAAATATTGCTTAATCTCATCGGAAATACGCCTACTCTCACGCGCTTTTTGGATAGCTTTGTTTTGAACAAAAACACAAAGAGTTTGAGCTTGCAAGTAGGGGAGGGTAGCATCGTATTGCTTGGCTAAAGCAGTAGCTAAATACCAAGCTATCATCATATTAATATAGTATTCATCCGATTGAATAGCTGTAACCCATTGAAGAAATTTGGGGTCAAAATGTTTGTCCAAATAGTTCGATAGCAACAATCCAATCCCAAACCGAACAGTGTAGGTATGAGAGCTTTGCAGCCATTGCTGAATATACACTAAAGTTTCATCCGGATATTTGAGAAAAATTTTAGGGGCAAACGTATCGCAAGTAGCCCAATTATCTACGTAGGGCAAAAACTGCTGAGTGTATTCAATAGTCTCTTCAAAATCTTTAAATTGTTGGATGAGAAAGCCGTGTAAGTTATTTTCCTCGTAATAATAGTGAGGAAGATGCTTCAAAAAAGCAAAAGCAGTATCTCTATGGTGTTTGTAAAGTTCTTTAGCAAAAGTTCGGAGGTCAGGAGTACGCACCCCAATGAAGCGAGCTTTCTCTACATTAGGAATAAGATTGGCATTAAAGTCGCGATAAGGGAGATCGGCAAGAGATAAAAGATGTTCTTGGATATTCATTACATTTAATTTGAGGACATTTTTTTGAGCATTTTGTCTCTTTGGTTTACTAAGTCGCGTCAAAGGTACAAAATTTTTCTAAATTATTTTAACTAATTCAAATCATAAAACCAACTTCTCCTTTTGTTAATTGTTAATCAATAAGTTAAGATAAGCCTCATACAAGTAATGAATAAGTAATAGAACATCTTAATTTAAATCTACCAGAAAAAGAAAAATTTTCTATCAGAAGCATCTTAGAGCTATAGTGGAGACATAGTGGAGACGAAGTGGAGAACAAGTGTACTTTCTGCAAACAACGAGTTTCTACAAAAAACTAAGCAGACACCGAAAATATTGCTAGTTCTCTATAAGTCCTTACATTATCTTTTTTTCTTGAGACTTTTTCATAACTTTGCAGCCTCAACACATAATTTTACCATTGATGAAAAAGCTCTTATTAGCCAGTACTTCTACCGTGTATGGCAGCACTTATCTCTCCTATTTAAAGGAAGAACTCTATGATTTCTTTAAAAACGTAGATGATATTCTCTTTATTCCATATGCACGCCCTAGCGGCATTACGCACGAAGCATATACACAAATAGCACATAACTTCTTCCAACAGATAGGTAAGCAGGTGGTAGGACTGCATTCTTTTGCAGCCCCTCAAGAGGCTATCCAGCAGGCACAAGCCATCTTTACAGGAGGAGGCAACACATTCGTATTAGTGAACGAACTCTACGAGCGTAACCTTATGGGAGTATTACGAGAAGCAGTGCTAAACGGTACACCTTATATGGGCACTAGCGCAGGCAGTAATCTGGCAGGAAAAACAATGCAAACAACCAATGATATGCCTATTGTTTATCCTCCATCATTTGAGACATTAGGAGTAGTACCTTTTAATATCAATCCACACTACCTTGACCCCGACCCTAATAGTAAGCACAAAGGAGAAACAAGAGAAACGCGCATTAAGGAGTTTCACGTGTTCAACGATATACCAGTTATAGGCCTGCGCGAAGGCTCTTGGCTGAGAGTAGTAGGAGAGGAGATAACTCTAAAAGGCTCTCTTACAGCACGATGGTTTGAAAAAGATAAAACCCCAAAAGAAATTAAAGAAATTGCTTATTAACAAGTTAGCTAATTAGTACCCCCAGAAATATTACCTCATTGACAAGTTAGCACATTGATATGACAAACATTCAATATATAAAAAAGCACACACAACTACCTGAAAAGGCAATCGAAAACGCCTTGGCACTATTGGCCGAAGGCTGTACTGTTCCATTTATTGCACGTTACCGGAAGGATAGTACTCAGAATTTAGACGAGGTAGCTATCGAGACCATTGGTAAAACACAAACAGAATACGAGAACATTTGCAAACGCAAGCAGACAATACTCACTTCCATTGAAGAACAAGGAAAGCTCAGCGAAGAGCTACGTAAGCGTATCGAAGCATCTTTTGAACTCAATGAATTGGAAGACCTTTATTTGCCTTACAAAAAACGTCGGAAAACCAAAGCCGATGTGGCAAAGGAAAATGGCTTGGAACCGCTTGCCAAACAACTAATGACCCAACGAATAGATGATTTAGAAGCTGTGGCTGCACGCTATTTGTCCGACAAAGTAGCCACAGAAGAAGAAGCCTTACAAGGGGCTTCAGACATCATTGCCGAATGGATTAATGAGAATACCTTCATCAGACGTACACTTCGTAGGGTATTCCAACGCAAATCTATTATTAGTACCGAGGTAGCTAAAGGCAAAGAGCAAGAGGAAGAAGCACAAAAGTTTGCACAATATTTTGATTGGGAAGAGCAACTTACTAAGGCCCCTTCACACCGTATATTAGCAATGTTGCGTGCAGAAAAAGAAGGATTTGTAAAACTAAAAATAAAAGTAGATTCAGAAGAAACCTTACCTTTTATAGAAGAAAACCTCATAAAAAGTAAGGGGGCTATAGCCGATTTCTTAAAAAAAACCATAAAAGACAGCTACAAACGTCTTTTAGAGCCCTCCATTTCCAATGAAACTCTACAAGAAGCTAAAGAAAGAGCCGATGCAAAAGCAATTGCTGTATTTGCCGAAAACTTATCACAATTATTACTAGCTTCTCCGTTAGGAGAAAAGCGTATTTTAGCTATCGACCCAGGATATCGTACAGGATGTAAAGTAGTTTGCCTAGATGAAAAAGGCGACTTACTACACCACGATGTGATTTACCCACACGCACCACAAGAGGATACTAGTACTGCTACTCGCAAACTGCATTCGATGGTTACACAATATGGTATTGAGGCTATTAGTATAGGTAATGGAACGGCCTCTCGAGAGACAGAAGCATTTGTAAAAAGTATAGCTTTTCCAGAAAAGATAGAAGTGTTCGTAGTAAGCGAAGCAGGTGCATCAGTATACTCAGCTTCCAAAATAGCCCGTGAAGAGTTCCCCAACTACGATGTAACAGTGCGAGGAGCTGTATCTATCGGTCGCCGACTAGCTGACCCTCTGGCAGAATTAGTGAAAATAGATCCTAAAAGCATAGGAGTAGGACAATACCAACACGATGTAAACCAGACGTTACTAAAAGAAGAACTAGATAACACTGTTATTCGCTGTGTAAACAAGGTTGGCGTGAACCTTAATACAGCTAGCAAATCATTATTAAGCTATGTATCCGGAATAGGGGAGAAGATGGCAGAGAACATTGTAGCCTATCGTGCAACTAATGGAGCTTTTGTCAAGCGAGAAGAACTAAAAAAAGTTCCCCGTTTAGGCGATAAAGTATATCAGCAAGCTGTAGCATTCTTGCGAGTGCATAACTCTGAGAATCCTTTAGACAATTCATCTGTACACCCCGAGGCCTATCCTATTATAAAACAAATGGCAAAGGACATTGGCATCTCTGTTGCCCAACTAATAGGTAATAAGCAAGCTATCGCTACCATCAAACTTGAAAAATACAAAAATGACAAGGTAGGCGAGCTCTATTTGAAAGACGTGTTGAAAGAGCTAGAAAAACCAGGAATAGACCCTCGCACTACTGCCAAAGCCTTTGCTTTTGATCCTAATGTAAAGACCTTTGATGACATACGTGTGGGAATGGTATTACCTGGAATTGTGAACAATATTACGGCCTTTGGTTGTTTTGTAGACATAGGGGTAAAAGAAAGCGGATTAGTACACATCTCTCAGTTAAAAGAAGGGTACGTAGCCGATGTGAACGAAGTTGTTAAGCTTCACCAAATTGTAGAAGTAAAAGTAATTGATAAAGATGAAATCCGGAAACGTATTTCGTTAAGTATGGTATGGTAGTCCCTATTTAAGTAGTTTTACCAGTTGCTCAGTAAGAGCTTTCCTACTATATTTTGCAACATTCTTAGGAGAAGCTTTCAGTGTCCCTAATCGATATAAATGATAGTAGGACAACAATTTTGCTTTCAGGGCAGCTTTGTCAGTATAGCTCACAAAGCTGCCTGTTTGCGTTTCTGCAAGAATGGGGGAGACGTCCCAGTCTTTAGGCCCTATAGCAAGAATAGGACGCCCTGAGACCATATATTCAAACAATTTTCCTGCGATGATACCCTGAGTGTCTTCAGAATCTATCTCGATAAGTAATAGTACTTGAGACTGTTTTTGTAAGATTATTGCCTCTTGATGAGAAAGATAACCTTTATAGAAGTAATAAGGTTTTAGCTTATGTACGTAGAGCTCTTCTTCAATATCCTCACTCACTTTACCTGCAAAGCAAAGTTGAAAATCTTCAGCAAAATGAGGCTCTTCTTCTACTAACTCAGACAAAACTTCCCACAAAATTTTAGGATTCCTATCTGATAATAAGGAACCTATGTGCGAAATCAAGAACTTAGGAGATAGGGGAGGGGCTATTGTTGTCTCTTGATCATAACCATTGGTAATAACTTGAATAGGAGTATTAGTAAGTTGTTGGAAGTCCTTTTGTGTTTTAAAACTAGTTGTAATCACTAAATCTGAATGTTGTAGCACTTCTTTCTCCCAAAAATGCTGACGCTTGTCAGCCCAATTAGTAAGGCGCAAATCTTTATAATACCCTATAGTAGTCCAAGGATCTCGAAAGTCGCTAATCCACTTAAGATGAGGAAATAGTTTTTTTAATTGATAACCAATAAGGTGCACGCTGTGAGGAGGAGAAGTAGTGATAATAGTTTCAATACTGTTTTCAGCAATAAATTTCTTCAAGTATTTTACAGAAGGAGAAACCCAAAACCTACGAGCATCAGGAATGAATAGGTTTCCCCGTATCCAAAGCATAAGCTTATCTAAAAAAGATACTTTCTTACGAGGAATAATTCCTGAACTAATCTTTTGAGTTTTCTTTTTTGAGAAGAACGAAGCCAAAAAGTAAGGTTCCCAAATAGGTTGTTTAATAATTTGTAAGTCATCAGGCAAATCATTGCCTATTTCATTATCAAGAATAGGATAAGTAGGATTCTCTGGCACATAGATAATAGGTTGTACATCAAATTCGCGCAAATACTTCACGAACTTCAGCCATCGTTGCACTCCTGGGCCACCAGCAGGCGACCAATAATAAGTAATAATAAGAACTTTTGTCATACTTATCCCTTCTTATATTTTACATAATGTATATTATAGAACAATTGCTATAAATTATTAAACATAATTTGGTGGCAAAGTTATAAAAAAAATATAAAAGCGCAAAAGTGTATTATTATGCTAAGTAAAAATGATAAAATTTATTTCAATCCTCGTTTTAGTTTTTTTCAAGATAAAAAACCTGTTGTTCTGAACAATGGTTTGACCAACAAAAATTACGCTGAGGAGGTTCGTCCGGTGCCCCTTGATATTAGTAAGAAATTTGTACGTACCCCCGAAGAAGAATTTAAAGTTTTGATGTCAAAAATGCGATCTTACTCTGGCCGTGTTATTGCTACTGATAAAGACTATGATCGTGGCTATACCAGTACCTGCTTATGCGGCCGCAAGCGCATTGATGCCGATTATTTCGATTCCCCTGTAAGTGTAGTATCTGGAGCAGAGAGCAATAAGTTGTATTACAGTGGATTAATGAAGTGTGGTTCAGTGTGGAGATGCCCTGTCTGTTCTTTTAAAATTACTCAACGCAGACAGTTAGAAGTTTTTGAGCTGGCAAATACTTGGTTAGAGCTTCACGAAAAAAACACTAATGACTTGGGACGCCTTTCATTTATTACATTGACTCTTAGACATAACAAGCACGATCATTTAGATGTTTTGTTAGATAGATTAGGAGATGAATTTAGAAAATTTCAACGTACCCAGGTTTATAAACGCCTGGAACAGGAGCATAATATTAGAGGGTTCATCAAAACGTTAGAAATTAAATGGAGTTGGGAAAATGGTTGGCATCCACATTTGCACCTCCTCTACTTTCATACCTCTAAGGAATCTGCTGTATTTCATAAAGAATTTTTGCACGCCTGGTGTAAACGTAAAAGAATTAACGCACTCTTAAAAGCTCAATGTGCCAAAGATGTGTATACAATGAAAGGCATTACTGAGTATATCACCAAGTGGGATATGTCAAAAGAGATGACCCAGGGCAATTCAAAGATAAATGAGAATGAAAATACTCATTACTCTCCTTTTCTTATACTTCGAAAATTAACTGAAAATAAGTGGGGAAAAGATGAAAAATCACAATATGAAAAGACTTATTTTGGAGGTTTATTTTATCACTATTCTAGAGTAACTAAAGGAAAGCATTTGATAAATATCTCCAAATCACTGAAAAAGGAAATGGCCGAGTATGAGGAGTTGGCAAAGATTGAAATAAAAACTGATGCTGAAATACTAGAGGATCAACCAATGGACAGTATTAAGTTTAAAATTGATCCTTTGCTTTGGAATCGTATTGTATTCCGAGATGCAATGCCTTATATTTTATTGACTTACGAAAATGGAGGTTTAAATCAAGTTTCTCAATTTCTTACTAGTTCTGGAATTGTAACAGATGACTTGCAAATTAAGTATGACAAAAAATGCAAACTTTTGTATTGTAGGAAAAAAGCTGGTTAGTATTTTTAAAAATTATTTTTGTATGTTTTATTTATTTATTTTAATTGGTTACTCGTTATCTTTTATTTTGGGTGTAGAAAAATTGAAACGTATTTATCTGAAAAATAATGCTTTGTATTTCAGGGATATTTTTACGTTTTTTTCAGTTTTTTTCTCTTGGTATTTTTCTATTTTTTTTATACTTAGGTATTTATTTTTAAAATATAAAGATAGGCGTATATTATGAAAATTTGGTTGTCAGAACGTTACTTCGTCGATCTAAAAGATGTCGATGTAAGTAAGTTAAATGGAGTACCCCGTAATTGTGCCGGGTGTATGTTCGCTTGTAACATTTATGAAACTACTTGTCCGACAAAAACTCTCTGTGGCAAGTTTTCAAAATGCAAGGAAAAAACAGAATCTTGCTCTTCATTTCGTTTTGCAGACATGGAGCTGGAAATGGCTCGTGAGAAGCAGGAGATGCTTAAAGAGCAGCAAAAGAAAGAAGTTCAATTAAGTTTATTCTAAAAATTAAAAACTATGGATTTAAGAGGCAAAAGTACTATCAGAGGTTTGCGAAATAATAACCCTGGTAACATTATTAAATCAAATAGCCCTTGGAAAGGAAAAGTACCACATTCACTTAACACTGACTCTCGTTTTGAGCAGTTCGAGCAAGTTGAGTATGGAATAAGAGCTCTAATGCGTAACGCTCGTACCCTAGTTCAGAGAGGGCATAACACGATCAGCAAACTAGTAACAAAGTGGGCTCCTCCTGTAGAAAACGACACTCAAAAGTATATCAACTTTGTTTGCAAAAGTATGGGAGTCCTCCCCCATCAGAAAATTATGCTGAACAAGGATTTTTATATTCAGTTTGCCAAGTTTGTAACCTGGAAAGAATGCGGCAAAGAAGCTTTGAATATCATCCCACAGTCTGCTTTTGAGGAAGCTTATCGAATATTAGATGATGGCTCTTTATTTAAAAAAATGGGGATGCTGTTGTTATTTGGAGGCATATTCTTTGGCATTTATTTTTTTAATCGTTAGGAAGTATGGCAGTAGAAATAAAAAATAACAATTATCGTTTCCTCTCCGTTAAGGATATAATGAACATTTGCGATTGCTCCAAATATATCGCTACCAAATTGCGCAATGATATAGCCGAGGAGTATAACATTAAGTCGTACAGAGTTACATTCGAACATCTTAGCAGGTACTTAAAATTGGCTTAATAAAGGTCAAAAAAAATTAGTTTTGGTTAGTTATTAAATTGGCGCATTCGTTATTAATGTACGTTTGCGCCATAATTTTAAAAAATTGAAACGTATGAAAAAAAATCAAGTGAATTGGTATTATGTTATTGGCGCTCTTGTTTTAGGGCTAATAATTCCAGATGCTTACAACCCTGTAGCAATGGTATTGAGCAAGTTTAAAAAATCTGAAGCAAAATAGTATGTAGTATGGATGATAGAGTATTAATGAAGGAACTTAAGATTTCTTCTTATCCTAATATTGTTCACGGCTCTTCTAGTTCTGTGGTCATTCCTATTAAGGAGTTTAAGCCCGGAGGAAAGAATGTTTTTTTAGCGTCCCTTCCTGAAAATGTACATAGCTTATCTGTTAGTAGTATTCAGATGAGTACTTCTTTTACCCAGGCTTGTAAGTCTTTTCGATTTGGAATTATAAACAAAGCAGGAAAAGCAGTTGTCCTTATTGATACAGTTGCAGGAGAGAGTTCTGCATATAATGACGCAGCTCCTACAGTTACAAATGTTGGAATTGAAACATTTATGGGGGTTTTCTTAAGGAGTTTTACTAATCATTATAATATTAATCTTGTAAAAAGTAATGTTACTATTAATATACCTCTAGGCCTCTTCAAATTTTCAAAAGAGGATAAGTTTTTCTTTGAATTTGATGTTGTTAGAAATTATACTTATGGAGGTGTAGAGGGAAAAGAAGTATCATTTTCTTTTTTCAATGATTTAGATCTGTCAAAAACTCCTCATTATTTGTTGCATAAAGTATACTTAAATAGTAATTCTGGTAGCGCATCTTATAATTTAAAGAGAAATGATTTTGATACTATTATTTCTCATTCTCATTTAAATTTGAATGGAGTACCAACTGGAGTTCTTCCTGTTGATGGAGTTGCTGAGTCTACTGAAAATTTCAGAGGGCGTGAGATAATAAATTCTGATTGTCACTTTGAAAAAAGTGTACAGATAGGGTTCCCCGACAATGGCAGTAATTCAAAATTTATGACATTCCGGACCGTCAAGAAAGTATATAACCAAGATACTTTTAATTTCTTCCAAGAAAATTTACTTGCCGCTCGTGAAGTCTATTATGATAAAATGAGGAATGATTTCATTCAGAGTGCATTCAAAATGGTACTGGGAGAGCTTCCAAAATCTGAAGATCTGAATAAGGTTATTGAAAATTTGGCAAAACTAAGTCTTAATGAGAAAAACAAAGGACATTATGACGAATGGGAATTACCTAGAATTTCCGCAGACTCAATAGTAAATAATAATATACAATAAAGATGCCTTGGAAAGAAGAAAGTTTAGAAAGTAAAGGGAAGTTTATTGGAGGAATTGTTGAAAGCCTTGCAAGAGGTATATTTGGCAAAGGAGATTCCTCCGATAAAGAAACTTCTGTAACATCTCCGAGTAGAACTGGGGATGATAGCGCTACAATTTATATTATTGTAGGCGTTGTAGCATTGGTAGTCATCGTGCTTATGATAATGATGATAAATGGAAACAAAAAACGTTAATTGAATTATGGCATACAACAATTATAAAAATTACAATGCATATCCACAACAAGGATATGCTCCACAACAGGGATATGCTCCTCAAGGATATGCTCCTCAAGGATATGCACCTAGAAATGGTTATAATCGCAATGGCGGTTATCAGCAGCAACGGCAGCAAGTGAAGAAAAAAAGCGGAGCTAAGGAAGTAGTAGGTACAACTAAGGAGGGACGTCAATATTTTGGCATTAATGCTTGGTTTTTTAACCAACGTTCTGGTCTGGTTACTATTTCGGCATTTGAAAGCTCCAAAAGTACGCATTTCACTACTCAGCGCGGCCGTGACGGTATTACTCTGATGTTCGAGGTTTTTTACAAAGATAGCGGCATAAAACGCCTGGAAGTAGGAATGTACTTCTATGACACAGGCAAAGCATTCCTCGAGGGGCTTGGTATCATTATATCTACTAAAGCTAATAACGGTGGGTACGCTGGTTATTTCCGCAAAAAAAGTTAGTGTTAAACTCTTAAATTTTTTAATCTATGGGACTTTATAAAGTTTATTCAATTTTTAAAACCTTTCAAGACATTTTGTCAGTGCTATTGCCTGTACTGGAAAAGATAGTACAAAGGGACATTGATGGCGATGGCAGAATTGGTGATGCGCCTACTGTTAAGCGTACATTCTAATTAGTTGTTTTTCGGTTTTAGGCGTTTGGCGTTTTTATAGCGCCAAGCGCCTTTTTTAATAAATAATTTTGAATATGAAAGAAAAGAATAAAAAAATATTGGTTATTATTATTGCTATTTTAGTGTTTTTATATATGGTTTGGTTTTTTAATTTTAGGCAAAAAATGAATGTCCCTGGGAAGCAGGAGCAGCCTAAACCTAATGTCCCTGGAAAGCAGGAGCAACCTGTACCTAATATCCCTGGAAAGCAGGAGCAACCTGTACCTAATATCCCTGGAAAGCAGGAGCAACCTGTACCTAATATCCCTGGAAAGCAGGAGGAGCCTAAACCTAATGTACCTGATAACACTGGCAAAAAGCGCAAAAAACTGGATTTACAAAATGAGGATGTAAATTCACTTATTGAAATGAAAGTATTTGCTAAAGATACTAAACCAGGAGAATTAATTAGTAACTCTTTTGTGATACAGGGTGAAGATATTTCTCTACCTTACCAGCCTCGTGAAATAAAGAGTTTTGATGATACTTACAAGCTTGAAAATGGGCATCCTCCTAAACTTGCACACTTAGGAGCTATGAATTATTATCATAGTTTGGTTGCAAATGCTTTCCGTTTGAATGGTTTTCTTCAAGCAGTTCAGTTTAGTACACTCTCTAATTCCTTAAACATTGGAAAAGACACTTGGAAAACAGGAATGATAGATTCCCTTATTTATGTACCTCGTGATGCAGTTCAGGTAAAGGAAACTCCTTATTTCATTCAGTTTTTTTGTAACTCTATCCCTGGTATTGAGCAAGGTAGCTATTATAATAAAGTTTATAAAGCTCCTGCTGGTGAATTATACTTGGAGCTTAAGGGGGATACAGTAGAGTTCTACCAATACCAGACTAATGGTAAATTTAAAAAAGTTTGTTATATGAAGTTCGGCAAAGCTGAACAAGCTGAAAAGGTTTATAAGTACTTCGGGTTTTTCACGATAAACAATTTGGATTAATATGTTAGGAAATAAGAATATAGCGAGAGATTTTGGGCTTTTTTCTATCTTTTGGCTATTAGTATATCTTCTAGGTACATTCTTCGATAAAAAAGCTGTAAAAAGCCAAGAAAATGCAAATTGGATTTATGACCCGCATTTGTTTACACGTAGGGCGCTTATGGTGAATGATGATACTTATTTTAGAATAAATATCACTAGGATAGCACAAACGTATCCATATGCAGATATAGAGCTTAAAAGAACTGTGAAGTATGCTTCTTTTATTAACATACCTCCCAGGAATGTATTTAAATTTTCTGATTATAAAGTGAGGTATGAATTTGATTATTATAAGCGGATTGGCGAGCTGATAAAGAGTTGTGATGTACGTTATACTGATGAAAATTTGCCTGTGCCTACTAAAACTCTTATAGGATTTCCCCCTATCAAATTAGAGTTGGAAAAGCAAAATGATAAGGAAATAATGTATTTCTCATTATTATTCGGAATAAGAGATTTGGGAGATGGCAAACGTGAGCCTTTGTATAATCGCATTGAAGTTAATCATCTGTATGTTACGGGGCGTGAAAATGAGGTTTACATTCATTTTATGAGTCCAAAAAAACGAAATGGAAGTTATTATATGTGTTTTGACGTCTATAAGATAGAGAGTCCCAATGACCTAACTTGGCTTGATATTGGAGGCTTCTTGCAGCCATTTTCTGTTAATTATAAAGCTTATAATTTTTCTAAGCACGAGCGAGAGCATAACAGCAAAAAAAATTAGGTATGGAAAAAGACGATAAATTAGATTTTGTTTCATTGGTTATTAACCTTGTTATGATACTGGCTTCTTATGCTGGATATATGTTTTTGAAATCTTATAAGCCTCTGAAAATTGACAGGAATAAGCCCCAAAATACCGTTATTTCAAAGGTGCTGGATAAGTTACCTCATCCTAGTGTTAAACGTGTAATAAATCGCATTGATAAAATGAGTTATAAGTATAACAAAGGTTATCAATGGTTTTTCAACGGTGATGCATCGGCATCTTCTATTAGTTATATCGCTAAGATAAATGGAGATGCTGACACTAAGTTTTTGAATGCCATTTTTAAAAATAAATCTGTTGTATTGAGAAACAGTGGTAATGATATGGACATAGGCCCCAAGGGGTCTCCTTTAAAATTGCAAACATTTTTTAATCAGGAACCTAAGTTGTATATTCATAATGGTGAAGCTTATGATGAGTATAATGCCTTGGAATTTATCTATATGCGTGTAGAGAATGTGGTATATGTATATAAGTATAAAATAACATACAATGATAATTCTACTGTAGTAGCTAATTCTTCTGTATATGAATTATTTATGTATATTCAGTTTCCTGATGTTTATTTGGCAAATATGCTTGTTTCTGTAATGTATCCCTATATGTATGTAACTTATAATGATACTTCGTTTTAAATTAAAAATTATGGTTGCTATATTAGAAAAAATATTAGGCTTCTTAGCTGTATTCTTCGTTGCACTTAAAATTAGAGATTTTAAGAGAAAAAGTAATGAGGAACTGAGCTATTTAAATTTGTTCAAAAATTCAGATTTAAGGGCTCAGTTTAACATTCTTCATCGAACCTGGGAGTATCTTCCTGAGGCTATTCCTAAAACATTAGTGCTGAATGAAGTAAGGAAGTTCCCTGTGGATATCGATTTTAGTAAAATCTTCGACGCAACGAATTATAAGGATGATTTTTTTAACATTCTTAACGGTGATTTGTTCTATTTGTATGACACAGCTAATGTGAACAATATTGGCATAAAAGATAATGTTTTAATGGATACTCCGTTTGCCAGGGATGGTGATGATAATTTTTCAAAATCTGGCGTTAAAATTCTCTGGGATTTTGGAAAGGAATTAAAACTCGAGTTTCCTGTGAATCGTGGAGGTTGGCGTTATGATTATCAGCGCAAGTTATATTTTCCTGCTTATGTACATAGATTCATGAATTTTGTGGCATTTTATAATACTGACAAAGTTCTGAATCTTACTAGCACTTACATTGAGAATTTTAACGCTGTATCTTACAAGTATCATCTTACAGCTGTATTTGAATTCCACAATGAGGATAAAGCAGTGTATTTTGAAAAAATATTTAATTATCTATTAAATAGAATGTTAATAAAATTTAGTTAGTATGAAACATTACTTATTGTTTATCAAGTATTTTATGTTATTCCTCTTACTAAGACGAATTATTTATTTTATGATGACGCACTGGAATAGGGATAATTTTTATAACATCTTCTCGGTATCGGATACGGATTTTAACCCTAATGTAACAGCTATTATTGCTGGATTAGCTTATGAGGAGAGTTTTTTGTTTAGCAATAAAAAAGAGTATGGCCTTTATGGCCAAATATGGTATGGCAATGAATAATAATGGATTTTCTTTTTTTGTGGGGCTAATTTTTGTAGTGTATGCTATTGGTATTTTTATTTATACATTGCCCCGTGTTTCTGTATTTTATAATCGTAATTTGTTTAATAGAATGCTTAATGATTATAAAGCTGGTGTTTATGAATATAATAAAGGTAAATAGTTATGTATGAGTTAATTGGATATGGTGCACACTTTATTCTTGATAATATTTTGTCAGAACTCGAAAAAGAGCGTGCCCGCGAGATACGAAAAAAACAGTTAGAGCAATTAAGGGATATTATTCAAAAAGATAAGTCTAAAAAGTTTGAAAAAGAAGTTCAAAAGCATTTTCGTCTTAATTTTATTCGTGATTTCTTCCAGGTATATTTGTATTATTTTTTGGAAGCATTACCTTACTTAATGCTATTGGTTTTTGGGATATACATTTTTTCTCGTAGGGAGAATGGAGAATGAACGAACGTTACCTTTTTTTGTTTACTTAAACCCAATAACACAACTGTTTCTATTTTCTTTTTGTATTTTAATTTATTTTCTTATCTTTGCCTCGAAATGTAAAATTAACTAATGATGAAAAAAATTTTATTGTTGCTGCTCTTGGCAGTAAGTTTTGCGGCTTGCAAAAAGAGTGAAAATGAACCGACTTTAAAGGTAACTTTTAAATGTGTGAGTTCTAATAATTATGTTTTGACCTTCAATTCAGAGGAATTTTTAATGGGGTCTAAAGAAGTTAAACAGTTTGATTTAATTCAAGGAAAGACCTATAAATGGTCTATTAAGCAGTCTACAGGTTATGCATTATATCCTACTACTGATTCTGGAGAATTTGTCGCTACAAAGAATATGTATATAGAATTTCCTCGTGATTAGTTGCTCATAAAAGTACAAAAAGGTTAAAAAACGCTTAGTATAATAACTAGGCGTTTTTTTTGTGCGTTTTTTTGCAGGAAAAAAAATATATGAGTAATGGTAAAATTTTAAATACCGTGGTAGTTATTCTTATTATCGTGGTTTTATTTTGGAACAAACTTAAATTTATGGTTAGGTACAACAGAGATGGAAATGTAACAGAGCATTTTAAATGGGCTGAATTTGACTGCAAGGACGGTACAGCTGTTCCTGAGGTTTTTATGGATAATGTAAAGACTGTGGCCAAGCAACTGGAAATTATCCGTGAAGCGCTTGGAAATAGAGCTATATACATTAATTCTGCTTATCGGACACCTTCACATAATGAGAAAGTGGGAGGCGTTAAGGATTCTTTCCACCTGCGAGCAAAAGCAGTGGATATTCGTGTGAAAGGTTTGACAACTGATCAACTTTATAATGTTATCAAAGGATTAATGGATGATGGTACTATATTGTGCGGGGGTTTGGGCAAATATAAGACATTCGTTCATTATGATATAAGAGGTTGGTTTTCGACCTGGGAAGGAGCTGAGTAATGAAAACAATATTAAGTATTTTAGGAGCTTTATTCCTTATTTTTGTGATGTTTGAGCAAATTGAGGAATTAAGGAATGAAACAAAAAAAGAAAAAGATGAGAAAAAATAGTAGTTTTTTAAATGACATATCCAAAAGTGTACTGGATTTTGTAAAGGAAAATCCGTTTTTAGTGATATTGCTACTGTGTGCCTTGGTGCTGAGAATGTTTTTGAATAGGATATTTCCGAGCCAGGATGAGCCGCGTGTTTCCAAGGGCAACACTGATTACGAGGTAGTGCCAGAGGATACGAAAGGCAGTAAGATGAGCAAAGCTGAAGCACGAACGAAAGCTGAGCAATTGTTTAAGGCAATGAATGTATTTGGTGGCACTGATGAGGCTGCTATATTCAATGTTCTTACCGGCATATCGAAAGCCGATTATAATATGATTTACAATGCATTCGGAATACGATCATATAGTACATTGCTTGGTGAGTCAACAGTGTCCTGGCTTGGGACTGATTTGGATTTGAATGGCTGGTTGGCCTATGAGTTGGATTCTTCGGAAATGGCAGAGCTGAAGCGTAAAAATCCAAATTTGCCGTTATAACTTGTTGTAATGTATATAAATATGAAAAACTTTTTGGCACAAATACTCCAGTGGTTGGAGCGGTTTAAATATTACTTTTTTGCTGTTTTAGTTGTTTTTTTTTGTCCATTGTTATTTCTCTTGTTGTTAATATTGTGGCCTTTATTGTCATACATATTCACTTATAACATTAAGAGATTTGTTAGGCGTTTTAAAAAAAGCAGGATATTCCTTGCTTTATTTAGTTAATTTTTATTACATTTGCCCCCGAATTATTGGGGGCTTTCTTGTTTATGAGAAGTAAGAAGCATAGTTTTTCGATGAGCTTTTTTTGGGCCGGTAATCGGGTAATGTTCCTGGAATATGTTAGGGACACCGATAGGGCTATAAAATGGGTTAATGATAAAAATATACAGTGGGACACCGTAAACATTTATGATAGAATAAGCCGTGGACTATTAGCAAGTGTTAAGAATGATCATCCCTTCCCCTACTCTATTACATTTGTATTAGTTGTTAATGGTGCTAGATACCGGCAATTATACTTAAGAGATGTAACTGATGTGTTCGCTGCAATAGACTGGGCAATAAAAAAAGGCATAAGCTTTACTTATGCCAATGTTTATAACAATATTACTAGACTATTTGTTAAGCGAATTTACTTGTGATATAGTTCTTTCGTTTAGAAGTGTATTAACAAATCTTTATGTTTATTTTTAGTTATGAAGCTCTGTACGTGAAAATTTTGCTAAAATAGTTTGTATAACATTTATTTTCAATCACTTACATACTGTTTTCAAATTGTTAAAAAGTTACGCAAATCTTTACATACTGTAAATTATAGACTACTTTGAGTTAATTTTCTTTTGCTATGAAATTACACCACTGCCTACTAACTCATCATCCAAGTACCAAGCAGCAAATTGTCCTTCAGTAATAGCGCTTTGCGGTTCCTCAAAGTGTATGTACAATCCATTAGGAGCGCGGTATAACACAGCCCGTTGTAGCGGTTGTCTGTAGCGTATTCTTACCATAAAAG